>CAJWOS010000007.1 GCA_913044235.1 uncultured Pseudomonadota bacterium | reverse complement strand
CTTGCCACCGCCGCATGGGTCGCCTGGTTCCATGGCTGGGGGCGCCTCGACCTTCCCATTTCCCATGTTCGCGGCAGCGACTGGGACTACCAGCTCACCCTGCTGGAGGCGACCGCTCGAATCTGGTCGGTCGGCGAGCTCCCCGTGTGGAATCCATGGACCGCTGGCGGTGTGCCGCTCTGGGCCAATCCAGAAGCCCCAGTGCTCCACCCGATTGCCGGGGCTGCGATGGTCTGGCATCCAGCCACCGTGGCCCGCGTTGTGCTGATCTCCCACATGGCCATCCAGGTCATGGGCACGGCACTGCTCGCAAAGATGATGGGCGCGCGATGGTGGGCCCTGCCAATGGTGGCCGTCGGCTTGCTCACCACCGATGTTTTGGTGTGGCGAATGGCACATGGCCACCTGATGATGGCACAGGCAGCATGGATTCCATGGGCCATGGTGTTCGTGTTCGGGATTCGCGAACCATTCCGTGCGGGTGCCGCCGCAGCCGGTGTCATCGCCATCGCGGTCCACGGAGGCGGGCATTACCCCGCTTGGATCGCTCTGGCGGCAACGGGGATCTGGGTCGGAATTCGCACCGCCCAGCAGGCGGCCGCCAGCACGGGAATCGGCCGTGCACGGTCCTTGCTCGACGGCGTGGTCCGACTGGCAAGTGTCGGACTCTTCACCGGCCTGCTCACCGCCCCTCGTTGGTGGATCACCGCCAGTGCACTGGCCGAGACGCCCCGTCTGCGCGGTCCACAGGCACCGATCGCGATGGGAGACTTCAACCTCATCGAGGGATTTGTGATGATGTTCGGGTCGGGCTGGCTGCCCCATCCCGCCGCGCCTGGAATCCACGAGGGCCTGCCCTCGCTGGGAACCCCCCTGCTCCTGGCGCTCGCCATCGCGGGACTCGCGCGGTCGCGCACCACCACCGACCCGTTTCGACTCGCCGGCACGGGCGCGGTCGCAGCCGCCGTGTACCTCGCCGTCAGCTTCGGACACAATTTCCCCGGCAACGCCTTTGCCGGACTGCACTCCTTTTCGCCACTCGATCGCTTTCGCAATCCAGAGCGCTGGGCGATGGCTTGGGTACCTCTCCTGGCCGCACTCAGTACCGTCGGAATCACGCGCCTCGTGACCACCTCCCGTCGCACCAGCCTCCGAGCCACGACCGGCTTGGGATTGGGATTGCTGATCGTCGCGCACACCTGGGTATCCATGGAACCCACCCGGCTGAACAGCACCATCGATCAGATTACGCTCGATACCTACGAGCGGCAGCCACGAACACTGCCCATCGCCATTCGCGAACCGAACGCCACCAACTTCGAGACAACCGGCCGGAATGAAAGCTGTCTCGCCTGCAGCGATGCGCTCTTGCACGAGGCCCCACCCATGCTTCCCGAGGGCCCCTTCGAGCTCGACAGATCTGCAGACCTCCTCCACTGGCAGCCTGATCTCGTGCGGTTTGTCGTCCCGGTCGATCCAAAGGCAGATCCGCGCGAGCCCATGGTGTCGACCGTATTGGTGCCCCAGGCGTTTCGCTCCGGCTGGAGCGCAGAAGACGAGACCGGTCTCGCGCTGAAGGTCACCGCCGACCGCGCTGGCACACGCGTGCGGGTACCCACCCCCGGCAGAGTCGTAGAGCTGCGATACCAGCCGCCCGGATGGACGCGGGCCACCCAGCTCGGAATCGTGGGGGGCATCTTCTGGCTGGCAGTCCTCGCCGGGATGCGCGTGCGCCTCCTCCCACGTCGGGACCCCGCTCACTGATGGCTGTCGTCAGGGAAGCAGCAGCGGACCGACGGGCCCCATCCAGATCGCAAACCCCAGCAAGGCACCCATGACTGCGCCCACCAGCCATGTGGGTCGGTCCACGCGCGGAATCTGCCGTGCCGTCCATGTGCACATCCCAACGGCCACGATGGCACATCCGATCCCAAGAGCAAGCTGTGGCAGACCCATCCAGAGTGAGAGGCGTGCTTCATCGTTGTTGGCGGTGTCTTGCCACGTTGCGTGGCCCAGCGCGAGCAGACCCACCTGCACCACGAGGTTGAACACCGGGCGCGACCAGAACAGCGCGAGCATGCTCCACATCACCCCTTGGAGATCGAGCCGGTGGTGCCGCTGCCGCCACCTCCAGAGCATCGCCATCCCCACGCTCCCACTGGCCATTGTGCCGAGCGGTCCCGAGGCCACCCCGAGCATCTGCGAGACCATGGGCAAGGCGTCGGAACAGCGTGGAGAGACCGAGGAAAAGTGCAGCACGGGCGCACACCCGAGCCAGTGCGCAGCCACCCAGTGCCCGAGCTCGTGTCCGACAGTGCCCAGCGCCGCCGACGGCAGAAACACCGTGGCCACACGCGCGACGAGCCCAAGCTGCACAGTTCGAACCGGCGCGATGTGAAGTTTGGACAGTCTGCCCTCCAGTGGACGAGCCTCCGATCCGTAGCCTGATGCAGTGACCGACGGGAAGCGGTCCGCGGAGGTGTTGGGATGCTCGAAGATCAAGTTCACTCCTATGACCATGGTGGTGACCCGGTCGAGCTGGGTCGCCTGTCGCTGCAAGCCGATGTGGCCTGGGCGATGGAACGTGCGCAGTTGCTTTCGGTCGGCTTGAAGCCCACCGATCGGGTGCTGGATGTGGGCTGCGGGCCTGGTCACCTGTCCTGTCGCATCGCTGAGCTGGTCCCTGAGGGCTCCGTCACGGGGGTCGACACCGACCCCAACCTGCTGGCCAGCGCGCGCCGCTCTGCCGCGAAGCTGGGCCTCGATCGGGTGTCTTTCGAGCGCTCCTGGGCCGACGGCATGCCGCTGGACACCGCCTCTGCCGACTTTGCATACGCTCGCTTCCTGCTGCAGCATGTCGGCCAGCCGGTGGACGTCATCCGGGAAATGGGTCGTGTGATCCGACCTGGGGGCACAGTGATGGTGGTGGACACCGACGATGGTGGGATCCTGGTCCATCCTGAGCCCAGTGGCCTCAAGGAGCTGCTGGAGGCGTCCCAGGCCGGGCAGGCCGCACAGGGTGGAGACCGCCTGATCGGTCGCAAGCTTGCCCATCACATGACCGCAGCCGGCCTCGAAGACGTCCAAGTCCAGGTCGTGCCGTTCACGTCAAGCCTGGTCGGTACAGAGGCTTGGATCCAGATCTGCCTGGGCTTCAAGACCCGCGTGGTGGAAGACGACGCCCTGTCCGTCGACCGCGTTCGCTCAACGCTCGATGCGGTTCGCAGGGCGCTCCAGCAGCCCGGTGCCTTTGCCCAGACCCTCGTGTATGTGGCCACTGGGACCGTTCCGCGCTGAGATCAGTGCCGTCACGGAGGGCGTGGCCATGGAGCCGGGCATGCCCATGAGCCAGAAGGTACGCAGCCGGCCCACACCCTTCAGCTCCACGAGGCCCCGCTCCTCGAGCGCGACCTCTCCGCCGAGCTCTCGCATCATCGGTTCACTGAGCTGCACACGACCCGCAGTCGCCGACGACTCCAGTCGGCTGGCGACGTTCACGGTGTCGCCCCAGAAGTCGTACAGGAACCGCTCTTTGCCCACGACTCCCGCCACAGCGGGGCCACAGTGCATACCGGCACGCACATCGAGCGCGTGGTCGCGTCGAGCCAACTCCACCAAGGTCCAAGCCAACGAGACACCGGCGACCGCACGGTCTCCGCTCGACTCCCACGGCAGTCCGCCTACTGCCATGTAGGCATCTCCGATGGTCTTCACCTTCGTGAAGCCGTGGAGGCGCACCTGCTCGTCGAAGTCGGAAAACAGCTCATCGAGGCGATCCACGAGCATGCCTGGATCCATCGTCCGCGCCAGCGCCGTAAAACCCACGACGTCTACAAAGAGGACATAGACTTGCTCGTAGCGATCTGCGATGGGCGCTTCGCCACGCAGCAGCCGATCCACGATGGGCTCGGGCAACACGTTCGACAACAACTGCTGCCGGGCCAGGCGTGCCGCCTCGAGCGCGCGCCGAGCCATCCAGGCCTGCCGCGCTTGCAGCTCCAGGTGGTAGGTGGCCACCAGGATGGTGCCTCCGATCGCACCGGCCGTCCAGAGCATCACGGCCGTCTGCAGCAGGCTGGTTCCGACCGAGCCATACGCCACCCAAAAGGCCACCACTGAGGTCGACACGTAGATCAGTCGCTTCGCGAATCCCAGAGGAAACAGCAGGCTCCCGACCGCGAAGATCGGGATGAACAAGATCGAAACCACGGGCTTTTGTTCGATCGGTATGGTGTTGGTCCAGACCACGACCGCACACAGCATCAGGGACATGGCGCAGAGCGAGAGGAGCACGATGTCCCGAAGGTGTCGCTGACCAAAGCGAGTCCGTGCCACCAGCCAGGGGCCCAGGCAGAGCGGTGCAATGATGCCCATACGCACCATCATCAAGCCCTCCCAGCCCTCCCACTCCAGCCAGAGATCGCGCAGGCTGGACAGCACCAGGAGCGCTGCCACCGCCGAAGAGCCCAGGTTCAGTCCACGCTGCAAGCCGGTCACCGTCCGGGCGAGCCATTCGTGCTCGGCCTCCGGCTCTACGAAGGAGAGGGACCAGGTCTGACGGAGCACAAGACATCCCCGTAAAGGTGTGCTGCAGACTGAACGCATCAGTCACATGCGGCTGTACGCGCGGGAGAGTGCGGGGGCTACCCCCCCTTGGTGACGTTGTCGTACCGCATGTCCCAGCGCAGCACACCCACCCGTGGCAAACGTCGACAAAACCTCCTCTTCATCATTGATCGCGCTCACTGCAGCCTCCCTGTCGGTCGCGTTCGCATCCATCCGGCAGTGCCCCCGCCAAGAGGGCACCCAGCTGGAGCGCTCCACCGAGAACCGGGCCAGCCAACCGGCCCGCGGCCTTCCTCCTCGCAGGGCATGTCCACGCAAGCTGCAGCAAAACTGCAGCAGAACGTTCCTTCGAGGGTGCATACAACAGGCCCACCAAAGCACTGGACCGTCCCCTCCCCACCGTCGACCCCTCGGAGTCATCCATGTCACTTCGCCCACAGGCACAATGGATCGCCAGCCTGCTCTTTCTGGTTGCGCTCCTGGGTGCCCCAGTGGCGGGCGCTGCGACCACAAACAAGGTCACCATCGAAGATGTGAAGGTCAAAGATGTCCGCAATCTTCAGAGCATGGGAGCCGACGGCTACTTCCTTGTGTTGGAGGGAAGAGCACAGGGATGGCAGACCGAGCACACCTTGATGACCTGGGACCTCGACCTCAGGCCGATGGGACAGAGCACCATCGCGCTTCCGAGCGGCGCCACCCTCAGCCGGGGGGTGTTCGACGGTGAGCAGCTGTACCTGACGACCATCGACACGACGCTCCAGGAAGTGCAAGTCCACAGCTTCACAACCGATGCGAAGCCGGCGGGGGTTCTCACGATTCCATCGGGCCTCAAGCTCCCCTGGCAGCAGTACCTCACGGCCGTTGCAGCGCCGATACCCGGTGAGGGCGTGTCTCTGGTGATGTTCGACAGTCACGAGCGCAAGTTCGCTTGTACGACACGGCTCATCGGGCGTGACCTGCAGGTTCAGTGGACACAGCCCGTGTTTCATCCCCAGGGCACCACGTTCTGCTCGTCGGTGGTGCACGTGGGTGATGGCATGGCCGTTCAGCATACAAAGCGACTGCTTGCCAAGCGGCATGGTGGCTACCAGAAGCTCCTGAGCTTCGTCGACCAGAAAACCGGCGACACCGTCTCGAGTCATCGCCTCGACACCGACGAGTACACGCTCACCCCAACCACGATCTACACGACCGACCAGGAACTCTTCGTGGCGGGAGAGTCCCGCAGACCAAAGCGGTCGGAGACTCACCCGCCCGACGGATTCTTCGTGTCGCGGCTCCGGCACGACGGCTCGTTCGCCTACACCATGCGAGCAGACTGGGACGACGACACACGCAAGAAGTTCCAAGGCGGGAACGAAGACACCTACGACAACCTGATTGGCTACCGATCGGGCATTCTCGTCCACGAGATCCTGGCTGACGGCGCACACGACCTGGTGCTGGCCGAGCTGGTGCAGAAAAAGGCTGGTGGGAAAGGAACGACCCTGTCTGGCAAGCCCATGAAGACGCGGTACACCTTCGGCGACTACCTGCTCATTCGCATTGAGCGCGAGTCTGGGAACCTAGTCGACCTGCAGCTCATCCCGAAGGGCGACCACGCGATCGACCTTCCTCCCGCATACGCCGACCAGCTCGGGTTTGCAGAAGTGGCCCGACAGCAGGGTTGGTCGGGCTTCCTGTTTTCCGAGTCGGGGGGCAACGACGGCTCGATGCGCGTGGTCTCCTGGTCAAACGCGGGCGACCAGCGCAGCCTCGACACCTTGACCATCGGTGCCGACGGCTCACTGCGCACCGGCCAGATTCCCCTCGATGCGATGCAGCGCCGCGATCGCACCGCCATCTTCCGGTCCTCTTCCGGCCACGTGGTGCTGGTGCAGTACACCGCCAAGGAAAAACGCCTCACGCTGGAGCAGATTGCCATCGACTGAGCTCAATCCGGCCAGCCACCGCTCCCGACGAGTGGCTCTCCAGGCCCACTCAGTACACCTCGACGCCGAAATAAACCTGGAACTCGTTGTACCCTGGCACGGCTGAAAAACCGTCTTCCGCCACCCACTCGGCGAGACCCTCCACCTTCGTGGGCTGTCCGTCTTCCCTCGGCATGTGCCGCAACGTCACTCCGAGCTCGCCAGCGCCCGATGCGACCACCGCCATGGTGTTTGCGAGCCCAATCGGAAGACCATTTGCGTCGCTATCGGCGTATTCGTGCACCAAGAGGGGCGCTGCGGAGCTCGAAGCCGGTCCGGAGATCCCGGATCCCGTGAAGAAGAACTGGTACTCGTCACCGTTGTCTGCGATCTCGGGCGTCAGGTCAACGGCCGGGTTTTCCAGCTCGTCGAGCACCTGCACGGTCAGGTCGTACTCCGCGCCACTGTCGAGCAGGATGTCGTCGAACTGCATCTCGCTGCTGTCGCCCGTCGGATCGGCCCACCGATAGACGAAGCGCTCTCCCGACGACGCATCCTCGAAGGTGAGGACCACGGTGGTGATGAGGTCGTGATCGTGGTCATGGTCGTGGTGGTCGTGGTCATGGGCGTCGTCCTCGTCGGAAGACGTGCCGCTCCATCCCCAGTCTCCCGAGTCACCCGACCCGCCCTTTCCACCTGCAGAAAACAAGCAGGCCCCCAGCGAGAGTGCCATCAGCACGGCAAAGGTGTTGCTGGGCGAAAACGTGTTCTGCATGATGCCGTCCTTACGCGGGCCTCTGTCCCAACGGGCCACGCACGGGCGATATCGGCTCGCCTCAATCTTTGCATCTCGGAGCGAGGTTGCCGCTGTTGTCCTGCTCGTTCCGCCCATCCGATAGAGTGCTGCCTCTGGAGGCGCCATGCCCGCGACGCCCGCATTCCCGACCTTTTATCACCCCCTCCGGGTACGCTATGCCGACACCGACGCCCAAGGGCATGTGTACTTTGCGAACTACCTGACCTATGCCGACGAGGGGCTCTCCGGCTGGATGCGCCACATCGGATGGTCGTCGGAGCGCACCGAGCAGGTCGGCATCGACTTCGTGTTTGCCGATGCACAGGTGCAGTTCCGGTCGCGTGCGTTCTTCGAGGACCTCCTGCACGTGCACGTGGGGGTCGAGCGCATCGGCCGCACGTCGCTCGTCACCCGCTTCGTGGTGCACCGCCCGAAAGACGACACCGTGCTCGCGACCGGCAGCCTCGTTCAGGTGTGTCTGGCTGTGTCGTCGCGAGAGAAGATGCCCGTGCCCGACGCCCTGCGGACCGATCTTCAGGCCTGAGGGCGACGAAACACGAGCACCGTGTTGTTGGCCGGCATGTCGAGGGTCTCTTCGTGAACGAGACCGCGCTCGGTGGCCGCGGCGATGAGCGCGTCGGCGTCTCGCACCCCCAGGGCTGGGTTGCGGGCCTTCAGAGCCCCATCAAAGTCGCGATTGCCGGGTGAGATGTGCACGCCCCCACGCGACATGGGGCTGTAGATCACGAGCGGGGCCCCTGGTGCAAGCGTTCGAGCGGCCCCCGCCAACAGTCCGAGCGCGGCAGCCCATGGGGAGACCTGGAGCATGTTCACGCACAGCATCGCATCCGCCCGAGCCACCGGCCATACTGCTGCAGTCGTGTCGATGCGCACGGGCGGACGGATCCGGTCTGGATGGCTCGCCTGCCGCCAGCCCTCGATGCTGCCGAAGGTGTCGGGGTCGTACTCGGAGGTCTGCCAGGTGAGACCCGGCAGGTGATCCGTGAAGAAGGCCGAGTGCTGCCCGGTGCCCGAAGCCACCTCCAGCACGAGGCCCTCGGTGGGGAATACCCAGCGCAGCACCGCGAGAATCGGGGCCTGGTTGCGGGCGGCTGCTGGATGCTCGCGCCGAGCGTCGGGCAGGGCCTCGCCATACTGGAAGAAGCTCATGGGGTCTCCGAGGGCAGGTGGTGCTGGAGTGCACGGGCGACCGTCCACCACACATCGGGGTCGAACCCGAGCCCCACGTGGGTGGACTTCACCTCGACGTGGGTGACGTTGGGACTGATGCGGTCGATGCAGGCCGGCCACGAAACGATGTGGTCTGCGCGCGTGAAGATCGCGGTGATGGGCTGCTGGAGTGGGCGGTCGAGCTCCCGCTGCCGAGACCGCGCCGCCTGCCGCGCACACACCGCTTCCCCGTAGATGCCGGCCGCGGAGGTCCAGGTGGGGCCGCCCACCACCGGCGTGCCGTAGGTCACGATGGTCTGCACGCAGTGGGGCACCTCCCGCGCGATCTCCCGGGAGATCACGCCCCCGAGGCTCCAGCCCACCAAGGCCGCCGGTGCGCCATGCTCTGCCGTCCACCGCTCAATGACCGGAAGCATTCCGAGCACGTCATCCTGCACCTTGCCCCGGTTCCATCCGCGTCCCCAGTGGCGCGCGTCGTAGCCCAGAAAGCGGAGGTAGCGCATGAGTGGATGCATCACCGACTCGCTCGACTGAAAGCCCGGCACCAACACCACGAGCTGCCCCTGGCCGCGGGGCGCGCGCGCGAGCCAGGGTGACCACCCGAGCAGCCGCGCCCCCTCCAGCACGCCCACCGACTCTTTTGCCCACATGGCGGTGTTGCGCACCATCACGAATGGCTCGGGCGCCTCTGGCAGCGTTGGATGGCGAACGAAGCGACGACCCACAAACACGAGGACCTCCAATACGGGAAACGATCAGCGGCAGACACGCGCAATCGGAATGGTGGCCACAAGCTGGACCTCGGACCACAGCTTGCTCACACCGTCGTCTCCAGTGTGCACCGCTCGACACACCGTGTTGAGCGCGTCGATGGCCGCACCGGCGCCCCACTGCTGCACGTCGATCAGGCCGCGCAGCTCCACCCCTTCTGCACGCGCTGAGACGTCGACCACCGTGGCGTGGCGCTGGCCGTTCAGCTCGATGAAGAGGGTGGCCTTGCCGGGACTGTTGGCCTTGATTCGCCCCGAGATGGTGTCGGGCTGCGCGAGCGTGCCGAAGAAGTGGTTCCGGATCTTCTCATCTCGACCGGCGTTGCCGGTGTTCACCGAGGCGGTGTCGATGTGGAAGGCCATGCCGTCGATGGCCTTCCACGGTTCATCGCCACCGTGGCCGGCCGTGACCGTGAGCGCGTCGAAGCCCCCATCGACCCCGAGCCGCTCGGTGAACTTGAAGGCCGTCCAGGTCAGAAGGTGGCCCTTCGGTGCGGTGGCGTAGGGACAGGTCTCCGGTGTCGCCACCACGGCGGGCTCGGTCTGTGGTGACTCGACCGCGGCAGGCGCCTCCGCGGGACCATCCGCAGCACCGCAAGCGGCCAGAACCAGAACAGCAAACAGACCACGCATTGAATGTCCTCGTGCTCGACAGAAGCAGATGCGGCAAGGGCCCCTATTCCGGCGACATGCCTGCGGGTACGAGCGAAGCACAGGCCGCTTCGATGGCCGCAGCCGTCAGCCCAAAGTCTTCGGGCCGGTAGCGGTGGACTGGCTGCCGTCGTGCTTCCTCGTCTGGCGGCGCCGAAGACTCGACCGTCGAAGGCAGCCCCGCATGCGCATGAATGCGCGCCACCACGGCAGCGGGGTTGGCCACGAGGTCTTTGTACCGCACGTCGATCAAGCGCTCCGGTGGCAGCATCGCCCGCCCACGGAGGCTGCCCCGCAGCAGAGCCACCGCATCGTCGAGGCTTGCCCGTCCGATGGCCTCGGCATCCAGATGGTCGGTGAAGCGGCCATGCAAAGAGGACAGCAGGCTCGCCCGACTCGCGACCGTGGCCACCGGACTGCGGTGGGTATGGACGAACACCGCCTCGGGAACCGCCTGCGCGATGGCCGACAGGTGCTCGGCATGTCCCGGCGCCTTGAGCACCAGCCTCTGGCTGGGCGTCTCGCTCTGGAACCGCAGCAAGTGCCAGCGGTACGCTCGATAGGCCGCCTCTACCGATGCCTCGTGTCGCCAAGTCCGGTAGGCCTCAAGCGGGAACAGCAGCGGAAACGATGGCGAGACGAGCGCATCGTCGAGCAGGAAGAAGCACTCTTCTGGCGCATCGGCAGCGGTGGAATGCTTGTGCTCGAGCTCGGGCGACATCCGGTGGAGCAGCTCGAGCTGTCGCACCGTGCGCTTGCGCCGCCGATCCGGTCCACGCATCGGCGGAATCGGATGCTGCACCTCCCAGAGCGCAAGCGCGCGGGTTCCTGGCGCACGGGCCAGGAGGCGGTGGAGGAGCGTGGTGCCAGAGCGCGGCAGTCCTACGACCACCAGGACCGGCCCCGTGAGGGACGCGACCGACGGGGCCGGGGCCGCGACCCGCCGAAGGCGCGTGGACAAGGCCCGGAACAAGTGCATGTGAAGCGCCAGCCGACCGAGCCCGTTCAGGGTCGAGGGCGCTCCGACCGCACCACACAGCACCTCCAGTCCGGCCTCGAAGGTGTCGGCATCGTCTTGGGGTCCGTGCCATCGCTGAAGCCCCGTGGCCCGCTCCGCTTGCGTTCGCAGCGCGGAAGGCGTGATGGGCGGCGCCACGCCCATAGCCTGGGCCGCGCGACTGGCACGGTTGATCAGGCGGGCGGCGAGTGGCGAGCGGCGCGACATAAAAGCGCTGTACCCGCTCCACGCCACCGTGTCCGCTACCGCTCCACGTCCACGACTCCACAGATGCCGGGGCGACGCCGATCAGCTGCCGTACTTCACCGAGCAACCGTAAGCCTTGGTGTCTGCCGTCTTCACCGCTTCGCCCGCGGTGACCGCGCTGAGAGCATTCTCGAAGAATGGTACCGCACCGGTCTTCGGAGCACTGCCGCGCGGCGCATTGTCGAGCCCACCGCGGTAGACGAGGTTTCCGGCCGGATCCACGAGGTACATGTGTGGCGTGGTCTTCGCGCCGTATGCGCGCCCCACACTTCCATCTTCGTCGAGCAGCACGGCGCGCGGGAGGTCGTACTCGCCTTTCGCCTTGGCGTTGCGTTCCTTGCCGTGCCCCTGCTTACCCTCTGCATTCGAGTTGATGGTGAGCCACACCACCCCCTTCTCGGTCCACGCCTTCGGCATGGCCTCAAGCGGGCCCCCCTTGTGGGCCGAGACGATGAACGGACAGTCGGGGTTGAACCACTCAAGCGCCACGACCTTGCCCTTGAAGTCGGCCAGGGAGACAGTCTGGCCGTCGGTATCGGTGAGGGTGAAGGCAGGAGCGGGAGCCCCGAGTGCTGCAGGTTCCGCGGCGACAGCCTGGGTGGCGATGGTGGTGGCGGGGTTGCAGGCCAGGGACAGGCCAGCGGCGAACAGGGCGATGCGAGCGAAAGACATGACGACTCCGTTGGTTTCCCTCCGCCTACCTCTCTGACCAGACAACGCGCTCGTTCTCAGGACCGTCAGCGCTCAGGGGCTATATTTGAATTATTAATGCCAAAAACGACAAAACGTCTACAACCGCCGCGGATTTGTGTCCGTTCCGCAGATGAAGACCGATTTGTGCATGGACTGAATGACCAATGTTTCCAGCCGTCGGGGCCGCAGACCCTCGGAGAAGCCACGCACGGCTTCCCCGGCAACCTGGAGAACCCATGCGTCGCAATGCTCTTGTCGCCCTGTCCGCCACGCTCGGAGTCGGTCTCGTTGGCTGCGAGATTCTGGAAGAACTCCTCACAATGGATGCACTGAGCTTGCTCGGTATCATTCCCAAGGCGGACTTTTCGCGTGCACACGCACACGACTTCGGCAAAGTCGTGTTTGCGGTCGGTGCGGAAGACGACCGCGGCTTCAGCCTGGCCCCACCGGTCTCGCTGCTCGAGTTTCGAGACGAGCAGGGAACACTGCTGGCCGTCGCCGAAGAACAGGCCATCCCCGGCTCCGAAGCCGGCAGCTTTGCCCTGCTGGTCGACGGAAGCTCCAGCATGCTCCAGACCGACCCCGACCGGTTCCGGGTCGATGCAGCAGCGGCCGTCGCGAGTGAGATCGAAGCCTGCTCCGACCACTGGGACCAGGCCCTCCTGGAGTTCTCGACCAGCAACAGCGATGGCGCGATGGCGCACAGCCGCACCCTGGCCCCACTGGGTAGCCCGAGCGCGCAGATCGCCGAGGCCGCACAAGACCTGGATGCAGACGGCATGACTCCGCTGTTCGACGCGGCGGTCGAGCTCCTCGACGACCTTGGAGAATACGCCGCAGAGCACGAACAATCCCTGATGGACCTTGAGCTCGACGGTCCCGGTATGGCCAACTACGGCCGCTCCCTGGTCATCATCTCCGACGGGGCCGACACCGCTTCCCGACACGAGTTGAGCCGGGTGATCCAGCTGGCCACCGCCTCAGGGATTCGCATCCATACCATCGGCGTCGGGCCCGCCTCCGATGCGATCGACGAGATGTGGCGGGAGCCCGAAGCAGTCGAGACCCTTCGCGAGCTCGCACTGAAGACGGGCGGTACCTACGGCTACGTGGGCTCCACAGCAGATCTCCCCGCTCAGGCCGAAGCCATCGGAAAGGCCGTCTGCGGCGGCTACACTGAGGTGGTGGTGGAGTACGAAGAGCCCCCCGCGACGGGCGAACGCGTGGCGGGCTTCGTCAATATCGTCGGCACCCCCATCGGACTGCCGTACACCTTCACCGCTCCCTGAGCGGCGTCTGGCGCTCCTTCACCTCGACTCGGCTGGTGCCGCGAGCAGCTGCTCCACCTCGGCTTCCGACATCCCCGCCAGCTCCATGAGCACGGCGCGGGTGTCGGCTCCATGCGCGCGACCAGGATGGTCGCGTCGAGGCGGCACCGTCGCGAGCCGTGGCCCTACAGGGGGCAACACCATCCGCTTCCCCTGCACCCACACCTCCCACAAGGCCTCGCGCGCCTGCAGCTGTGGATCGGTGAGCAGCTGCGCCGGCGACTGGATGGGGCCGGCCGGAACCCGTGCCTCTGCCAGCTTTCGGACCACTTCGGCAACCGTCTGGGCCGAGGTCCAGGTCGCAATCGAGCTCCGGAGAGCCTCCCGGTTCGCCACGCGCGCTTCGTTGCCGCAGAAGCGCGGATCCGAAGCCAGATCCGGCCGTCCCATGGCGGTACAGAGGCGCCCAAAGAGCGTCTCGCCGTTGGCGCCCAGCACCACCTCCCCATCCAAACAGGGAAAAGAACCAGACGGCGCAACACCCGTGATCGTGCTGCCCGAAGGCTCCCGGTGCACGCCCACCGACGCCTCGGTGACCGCACCCTCCATCATGCTTACCATCGCTTCGAGCAAGCTCACGTCAACCACCTGACCGTCGCCCCCACGCAGCCGATGCAGCAACGCCACCACGACACCGAGCGCGGCGTGAAGACCAGCGATGCTGTCTCCGAGCGACAGGTTGGACCGCACGGTCGGGCCCCCTTGCACCCCCGTGAGGTACCGCAAGCCCCCCCGAGCTTCCGCAACAGAGGCGTACCCCGGCAGATCTCGGTCCGGGCCGGTCTGCCCATATCCGCTCACCCGACACACGATGACTCCGGGCGCAAGAGCCTCGAGCTCAGCCGGTGACAGGTTCCACTGCTCCATCCGGCCCGGGCGGAAATTCTCGATGACCACATCCATCTTGGGAATGATGCGGCGCACGGCCGCACGCCCCGCCGCGGAGCGCAAGTCGAGCGACACCAATCGCTTGTTCCGGGCGAGCGTCCGCCACCAAACACTCGTGCCGTCGACCATCGTTCGCCACTGCCGAATGGGGTCGCCATCGGGGGCCTCGACCTTGATCACTTCCGCACCGAACGATGCCAGCAACGAGCCCGCAAAGGGACCCGCGACCAGCTGTCCGAGCTCCAGGACACGAATACCGGACAGCGGACGGGGAGGACAGGACATGAAGACCTCGCGGTTTCGTTCGCGGTAATTCGGTCTGCTCATGGGACCAGATGTGCCGGGGGACGTGAAACGGACTTGTGAAACCCTTTGCGATACCGAACGTCCGTTATACGGACACCGCCACCGCTTGGTGCCGAGGTCTCCCATGCGCCCGAATCCGATCCCGCTCCTCCTGGTTGCCACAGCCGTTGCGGGGTGCGAGCCCTCGCCGCTCGTGCTCCACAATGGCGACACGGGAGAAGGATCCACACTCGACAACGTTCAGTTTGTGAGTGGGGGCGGTGCCTTTCCGGCCGAGCGCGATCTCGCCATTCTGTTTCCTCTCGAGGCCGACCCCTACATCCGTGCCTCCACAACAACGCCCCGCGGCTCCACGCTGCTGTCTTCCAGCTGGGTGAACACGGTTGGAGCCGGCTTCGATGGCACCTTCGCTGAGGATGCCATCGGCGGAGAGAGCATCTACGAAGACTGGCGACTCGTCTCGGCTCGCGTGGTTCCTTGTGCGCCCGTGGCGCGTTCCCCCGCCCTCGCCCCTGCCTCGGTCTGCTGGCCCATCGTTCGCCTCGTCTGGCAGCCTGTGGCATCCGGCGTGAACCTCTGGGGAGTGCCGTTCGATGCCTACGCCGACGATCGGGCCATCCATGCCCTGTACCCCGTGCAGCCCCGGGACCGCGCCGGCAACCGCACCAGTGCCCATGCACGCACGGCCGTGACCGACCACCTCGACCGAGGGCGACGCATCTCCGAGCTGCCCAGCACCACACTCGACGCATTTGACGCAAGCCGAGACGACACCACCTACGCGCTGCTGCAGGACCTCGCTGCCCTCCGTGACCCTTCCCTCGAAGACGCGCTCTTCCAGGGCATCGACATGCGGCCTGAGCTGATGGGGTCCGACGCGGAGGCCGAAGTCTTCGTGGACAAGTTCGTGGCTTTCCTCGACGACTACGCAGGCCCCTACGACCTGCGCGAGATGACCGCTTTCTCACTACCCGAAGGCCGAAACCCCGCAGGCGACGACACCTGGATCTTCATCCAGTTTCTCTCCGACGGCCGCACGCTGGAGCGAAACAGCCTCGAGGTCTACAGTCGCACCAGTGGCAGCCTCCTCCTCGACTATGGCGGCGACCAGGCGGCCGGTCAGGCCACCGAGTCCGAGGCGGTCACCGAAGCGCTCGAGAGCGGGCCAGCCGAGCTGCACGAAACCATCGTGGAAAGCAGCGCTCAGATCGACAACGTGGCCGATCTGGTGACCGACCCGACCGAGGTCTTCGTGCCCAATACCACCTGTGCCACGTGCCATCGGCTCAACGACCTGCGCTTCGATTTCCACTCGCTGTCTCACCTCGAAAACCGGGACCATACAGTCTCACCTCGGGTCGCAGCGGATGTGGCCTACGAGCTCGACTGGGTGTCCCGCTGGGTACGCAACGGCGCTCCTGCAACACTGGAGGGCGCAAGCTCCGACCCAGGCGATGGACCGGGCGACGACCGGGCGCCAGGGTCGGGCGACACTACTGGCGACGACGACACCACAGGCGAAGATGACACCTCCAGCGAGACGCGAAGCCCCGAGCGCGCCTACGAGCCGAACGACACCATGGCCGAGGCTGCACTCGTGTCGGTTCCCTTCGACGAGGCGATGGAGATCACCCGCAACGACCTGGACTACTTCCGGTTGGACTGGGCGGGAGGCACGCTGCGCGCAGACCTGTTCTTCTCCCATGCCCGCGGAGACCTGGACCTCGTCTTGTTCAACTCCCGAGGGGAGCAGCTCGGGCTGAGTAACTCGGTCACCGACCAGGAACAGATCTTCCTCGACCTTCCACGCGGCGCCTATGTGCTGCGGGTCGAAGGCTACCAGTCGGCCACCGGCACGTACCAACTCACCATCGAGTAGGCCGGGGCAGTGGTCACCAGATGCTGCGGATGATCCCCTGCACGCTCAGGTCACCGGCCTTGTCGAGGAGCGCCTGCGTCTCGGCGTCGAACTCGCCTAAGTCTTCCCAGCTTCGGTCTTCGAGCGCAGGCCCATCCGACATCGCTGGAAGCTCTGTGCCGGCGTCGCGCATGAGACTGCTGCCGAACGCTGCACCCTCCGCATTTACCAGAATGTCCTTCAAGCCAGCGTTGCCGCTGTTCTCGCCAAAGCTGCTGGGCAACAGCTCGTATTGCGCGCCGATGAACCCACTCGTGGCCTGCGCCCGCCCCGGTGCCACGCCATGCTCGTGCTGCAAGCTGGCAGCCAGATACGCGTGCGAGAAGAAGTGGAAGTTGCGGTCTGAGGTGAAGTCTTCCCCAGGGTTGTGCTTCGGAGCCACCCCGCGCGACATGACCGAAGCCTCCGCCGATGTGCTGGTGGCGAGTGCCGTGCCCGCCGCGTCGATGCGCGACCAGAGCTCCTCCGACACCCCTTCTGGCAGCTGGGCCTGCCCGTCGCCGTCGCGCGCGATCTTGTAGTAGTTCGCCAGTGTGGCCATCGCTCGGAGCGCCGCAAGGTCGGAGTCGGCCCCGGAGCGCCCCAGGTCTCCCCCATCCCGTGCCCGGTCGCGCGTGCCTTCCCAGATCTCCTCGATGTTCAGCTCCGACGCATCCTGCGCCAGGATCCGGTCGCAGAGATCCCCCATGATGGCCTGTTGGTCGCCATCGCGCCCGAGGTGTTCGTACAGCGGCTGGACCATGCCGGGGTTGTCTCCCCCCCCATAAACCGGCATCGACGAATCATTGTCGCGCATCCGGAGCATCGAGCGTGCATCCAGCGATGGCAGCAGCCCGTTTCGATACCGCAAAAGGGTGCGTGCCCGGTCTGCAGTGGTGAGGTCGTCGTCGTTGAGCTGCGTTCGTGCACGCCCCAGACGGCTATCACCATTCCCCCACTCTCCGTTCAGGCGCTTTGCCAGCTGCTCCTGCAGGAACCCATTCCCGCGAAGCGAGTCGAGATCATCCTCCGTCTGCTGTCGAGAGGGCAGATCCAACCGTCGGTCGGGCCCATCGCGCTGCAACGGGCGGGGTTTGTGTTCAGGCATGGCTACTCCTGGATGTCCAGTGTGGCAAGGACCGCCAGGGGCTGCGACTGCATTCCGCAATATTGGGGCTTTTGGACAGCTTTTCCCACCAGTATGCAGGACACGCCTCGACCTCGGCCCAACATCCCCATTTCGATTGTGCGGTACTCTGCCATCGGAGGTGTCATGCACATCGAGGACTTTGCCGCGCTCGGTGACCATGCAGCCGCTGGCCTCGCTGCTGTGGAGCTGGCTCTGGATGCAGGCGCCCGATCGAGCGCATGCGGCCGCATTCCCATCGCAGGCGCTGCCGTCGCTCGAGCCGCAGATGGCCGCTCAAGGGTGATTTGCGTGGGGGTCAACGGACGCATTCCCGAAGACAGCGGCCCCGGCTACCCCACCGACCACGGCGAGACGGGGGCCATTCGCCAGATCGCCGACTGTCGCGCAGTGCCCTGGTCTGAAGTGGTCTTCGCCACCACACTGAGTCCCTGCATCATGTGCACGCGCACCCTGATGCACCTCCATACGCTGGGACTGCGTCGCCTTGTCATCGCGGAGTCCGAGTCGTTCGGTGGCCGCAAAGACCTGCTCCAGTCCCTACCCGGCATGCAGATCGTCGAGCTCACCCATCCTCCGGCAGTCGACATGATGCAGCGTTTCGCGCGCACGTATCCTTGGGACTGGGCGGCCGACATCGGCGAGATACCGCCCAGTCGCCTGCTCGTGAATCTCAATGCACCCGCTCTGCTCACACGCCTGCGCGCGCTGGATGCCACGGCCGGCGTGTTCGATGAAAATGGTCGATGCGTGGGCCATGCTCGAGACCGACGGGCCGAGACAGGGGACAACCCCGTGCAAGCCGCCGCACTGGTGGCCATCGGAAACGCAGGTTCTGCGATCAACTTGCGTGAACACATCCTCGTGGTGGATGTTGCCGACACGCTCGATCTCGAGTCGTTCGGTGCTTCGTCCCTGGGCGCCTGTGAGCTGTTCCGACCAGCCGCGCTCGTGGCGCCGGGGCCCGTTGCTCCTGCGCTCCGAGACCCGCTCGAGGCGGTGGGCGTTCGAATTGTCACAGCCGCCGGAAGTTAGACGGGCCGGGGAGAGTCGACGCCCCATCGATCCGTGTGGGCAGCAAGTGCACCCCTCTTGACTCCCCCATGCGGTACCGTGCGCGCCCCCCAACCACACGGGAGCCCCGAATGCTGTACCAGAAGATCGCCGATGCGATGGAAGCCCGCAAGCCAGACGAATGGAGCGACATCCTCCACCCCGATTTCGAGTTCGTTCGGCATCAGAGCGGCACCTCGATGAACAAGGAACAAACCATCGGAATGATGCGGCAGTTCATGGCGAGCGATGCCGTGCAGGAACACAGCCGTCGCTGCATTTATGAAAACGATGACATCCTTGTGGCGCACTCGGTGATGTCCTTCGCCGATGGCACCAGTGAGTCGGTGATCGCTGTCTACACCAAGAAAGACGGCATGATCATCCGCAGCGAGACGGGCGCGACACCCATCAAGCGCTGAGTCGAAGGCGGCATCATCCGCGCGCACCAGCCCCGACCGCTCGCCGGTCCTTCCCACGCCCGAAAGCCAGAGCGCGGAAGGTCCGGCGCCCTTGTGACTCCATGCGCGCCGCTCAGGTGGCTTGCGCTTCCATGCAGGCGGCAAAACCTGCCCGCAACGCGTCGGGCTCGAGGTTCCGCCCGATAAACACCACACGGTTCATGTTGGCCGGACCACTCTCGGCGTCGACAGGCCGCACATCGATGGTGCGTCGCACGGCGTGGAACACGAATCGACCGCCCCCTTCGGTAGCGATGATTCCCTTCATGCGGAGCATCTGCCGCTCGCGACGCCGAACAATCTGCCCGAGCCAGAGGTCGAGCGCTTCGATGTCGACCACGCCTTCCGCTTCTACACTCACGGACTGAATCTGCTCGTCGTGGGTGTGATCGTCTACGTATGGCTCCGGTTCGCCGTGGTCGTGTCCGTGGCCGTGATCATGGTGAGCGTGAGAGTGGGCATCATGGGTATGGCTGAGCACCCGGCCATATCCAGCGAGCACCACAGATGGATCGGCCTTTCCGTGGGTGGTGCAGGTCACCGTGGCCAGCGGGTTCATATCTGCCAGTCGGCGTCGGGTCCGCGCCAGCGTGGCTTCGGAGACCCGGTCGACCTTGTTGACCACAAGCAAGTCGGCACACGCGATCTGCTCCGCACAAGTGTCTGAGTCATCCAGAGACTCTTCCAGCTGGGAGGCATCCACCACGGCCACCACGCCTGCCAGCTCAAGCACGCCGCGGGTGGACGGACGGTCAAAGGCCCGCATCACCGGACCGGGGCTGGCGAGCCCTGTGGTCTCGATCACCACATGGTCAAACGTACCCGCCCGCTCGACCAGCCCGTCGAGAACCTCGAGGAAGTCGTCGCGCACGGAGCAACACACACAGCCATCGGTCAGCTCGAAGAGCAGGTCGCCCTCGGTGCCGAGCAGGTCTCCATCCAGCCCGAGGTCGCCATACTCATTTTCGATGATCACAAATCGACGCGCAGCCTCTGCGCGCAAGAGATGGTTCAGCAGTGTGGTCTTACCGGCACCCAGGAATCCGGTGACCAGCGTGACGGGCACGGGTGTGCTCATGGTTCGGCACAGCAGGAATCGGCCACCGCCTTGTGTCGCCGAAGGCTCATGATGTGGGAACCGGCCAGCACCACCCCGCCGAGCACCGTGAGGCCAAAGCCAATGCCTTCCATGTGAAAGGCTTCCCCCATCCGCCCGGCCACCAGGATGGGCAAGCCCACCACGAAGCCGGCGGCCACCCACCAGGTCTGGTGTCGCCGGTATCCGATGATCGCCGCGCCGATGGCCAAGACAGATGCAAGCCCAAAGAACACCCACTCGATGAGCGCATACTCGTCGTGGTGTCCATGGTCGCCGTGCCCAAACTCCACCGCAGAAACCAGCGACGGAAGGGCCGCCATGATGATGCAATGCGCTGCACATGCGATGCTGGCCAGGGAGCCGAATCGGTCGAGCCAGAAGATGTTCATGCCGTCTTCTCCGGCCAGCTGAAGGGATGCGGATACGACGCCCAGGCATCTTGATCAGCAAGCTCTGCATCGGTCAGCAGGCAGGCATCCAGGTCGCTTTGCAGCGCTGCGGTGTCGAGCCCGAGGCCCAGGAATCCAAGCGACTGGCGCCGGTCTCCGTAGGTCGGGTCCCAGATGGAAGACAGATACGATTGGAACTGCGCGCTCTTTGGACGGCGCGCAACCGGCACATTGGCCCACCACGCTCCTGCCGTTCGACTTTGCCAGCGGCTACCGGACACATCGAGGGCGGCGACCGTGTTGGACCGCGAAGCCACCCAGAAAAGGCCACTCGCAAGCAATACGCTCGGGTTGCCACGCCCCATGAAAGCGTGCAGGCGACCGGGATGAAAAGGCTTGCGGGCCTGGAAGAGGTACCGCGCCACAGTAGCGCCGGGAGCGGTGGGAGGGCCGTCGATCAGGCCCTCGGGTGTAGACCGCCGCTGTGCGCTGTCGAGATCGAATGGGTGAAGCGCACGCACGGCTTCAATGCTCACCTCGTGCTCGCTGTCGCGAACCATCTGAGCGTCAGGATTGACCGTGGCGATCAGCTCCTCGAGGCTGCTCGCGGCCTCCGGCTCGATGTTGGCAGCACCGTCGACCCAAACCACGTTGGCCATACCAATCTGCTGAAGGAGACCCCACGCATCGCCCGACTGAAGCTGTTCCATCGCGGTCTGGGCATCCACCACCACCACCATGCTCTGCAGCTGGGCCACATCGAGTAGGCTCACGCCGTTGTGGTCCGCCACGGTGAAGCTCTTCGCCAGCGTGACCAGGTCGCTGCTGGGACCCATCTGGATGACCACTTGGTCCGCCGAATTCTCTGCGGCAATTCGCCGGATCTTGCTTCGAATGTCGGTGCGCACCGTGCAACACGAGCAGCCGCTACCAAGCTGTGCCAGCTGCTCGGTGGTGAGGAGGACACCCGGTCGCTTGCGGCGACGTCCCCCGCGGTTTCCACGCTTCGGCACGATCGCAAGGACCCGGCTGTCCGGGTCTGCACTCACGAACTGGTCGATGAATCGCCCGCCGCGCTGAATGGATGGATCAACCAGGACGGTGACCGAAAGAGGCTGCGTTGTCATGTCTCACCCACTTTACTGTTGGCGATTCAACGCCGTATCGGCATGGATTTTGGTCCCAATATCCCGAGACGGCCACAGGCGGTCCGAGATGGTCGGAATTCACGACACTCCATACGATCACTTGGCGTAAAACACACACAGAGGTCATTTTTGGGCCCCCCTAAAGCGCGCAGGTACCGTCCAAAAATGCTGACCGCGGGCACCGAACACCACTCGGCGCCCGGCGTCCCAGAGTGGCGGTTGCCTCCTGTCCCTCCGCAGGCTGTTCATGATCGAACACGGGTACGGCGTCGACAGCATGTGCCACGCCTTCACTGGTGGCCAGGTTCCGATAAATCAGGAGGAGCTCCTCTCCAGGCGTCGACCACGGCACGAACGTGCGGTCACCGGACGCTGCGCGCAGTTCTTCGTCTTCATCGCCGATGACCATCTCCACACGACCATCAAAACGCTCGATCTCGAGGTCGGCAACGGTGTGATGGCAATACGACTGGCGGTCGCACTGGGTGAGCGACCAGTACCGCACGTCTGCAGCATCCGTGGCCGAGGTCGCATGGGTTGGGGGCTCGAACGACAGCACCACGAGCTCGCCAGGCTCCCGAACGATCCGGGCCACCAAATAGTCGTTGTCGGCCGCCGCATACAGGCCTGCATCATCGAGCCGATAAAAGTCCACTCGGTCTTCTCGCTGCTCGATGATCTGCCCTTCCACCACGGCATCGATCACCGCCTGGGGGATCTCAGGCGGCTCGATCCGGGCCGGTGGTGCAGAGACTTCTCCGGTCTCGAGATCCACAAGCGAAACCATCGGCAGGACCGCATCCGGGACTTGGTCTTCGGGATCATAGAGCCGCAGGAAGATGGCGGTTCGGCCGTCTGGAAATGGCAACGCCGGGCCATCCAAGCCAGCTAGATCACGCTCGTCGGCCACCCACATCTGGAGTGCACCGTCGAGCTCGTTGTCGCGCAATACGCCAATCGATGTGCGGGTCTCGTCGTCGTAGACGTCCACCGCCTGGTACCGGACCGCCTGCAACGCACCGTCGATCCGAAGCGCAGTCCCCGCCGGTGGTCGCTCGAAGGCATACCGCCAGTAGCGGGCGCGTCCGTCTGGCAGAAACGGGACCGTTGGGTCGCTGCCCTGGTAGACATCGCCCCACACGGCATCATCGCCGACTGGTTCTGCGTCTATCGGCGTCTGACTGCCATCCGCATCCGAGCCGGTCTCCGTCGATTTCGAGGCACCGCACGCACCGATCAGCAACGGTAGAACAAGGACAACATTCCGACATTTCATGGGGACCACCGGGGGAGCACCTCCATTTTACGCCGACCTGCACCGCAAGCGGCACTCTTCCGCAGGACGGCGCACAGTCGAGACCATGCTGTGGGCTTCCCGCGACATTCAACTGACATCGCGTCGGCCACCGCACATGCCTACGTGGATCGGGACTGTCCAGGACATCCATGAAGCCCACGCATGAAGAGATTCGCCAAGCGCTCGTCGTTCTGGACGACTTGGAGCTCCTGGCGTGGACTTCCGCCCCGCACCAATACACGCTCACCCATCATGAGGTCGACCTGCCCAATGCACAGGGATGGGTGCTGAGCCCGATCCAAGTGCGCACACCGGTGAGCGTGTTGCTGCTCCAAGAGCGCGACCGCAGGATCCACTTGGCCACGGGAAGCGAATCGGTCGTGGCCACGTTCCTGCTCCCGACGGTGCGAGGCCCCGAGTCAGGACTCGCATGTGCCCAGGCATTTGTGGCGCTTTGGGTGGAGCCAAGCCGCGGAGAGCAGGTGGTGGCGAGCTCCGTAGCGCTCGCCCTGAACCAACGCCATGCGCAGCTCCGCTTCGACTCTGTGGCGCCCCGTCGGGGGGTTCGCTCGTGGCTGGTCACGCTCGATCGCCACACCCCTTCGATGTCGGTGGCCTTTTCATGAAGGGAAAACGCACACCGCACCAAAGCTCCACACTCCATCCCTCGGTCGGGGAATCGCACGACGACTGGAGCCATCGCGCTGGACACGGACACAGCAACGCATTCCTGTCCGA
Source organism: uncultured Pseudomonadota bacterium (assembly GCA_913044235.1). Classification (GTDB taxonomy): domain Bacteria; phylum Myxococcota_A; class UBA796; order UBA796; family UBA2385; genus CAJWOS01. The sequence goes on along the minus strand of CAJWOS010000007.1, from coordinate 15,311 downwards.
ACGCCTGGCCGCGCAGCAGACAAGCCCACGCGAAGAAGCCGGCCTGTCGACAGGAGCCGGGTCGCTCTTCGGCCAGGCGATCGCGCCCGCTCCCCTGCATGGTCACGATCATGGACACGGACACAACCACGGGCCCGCACAGGAGGGGCCACGCCCCAACCGCAGTGGTCAACAGACCACATCGGACGGCGCAGCATCGAGACGGCCAGGGGCTCCACTCACGGCAGCCGAGCGCGAAGCCCTCTTCCAATCGCTCAATGCTGTGCCACGCACAGCCCAGATTCTCGAAGAGATCCGGTCGGTAAAGGGGGGGCTGGACTTCCCGCTGAAGTGGTCTGGTCGCGGCACATACATGATGTCGGGCGAGATCTGGCTCGATCTGCGGGGCGACGCCACCGAGCTCACGGTCACCATGGCGCACGAGCTCGTGCACCTGCTGAGCTTCTTCAAGGGCTTCAACCCCAATCCCCGAGAGCTGTCCAAAGACGAATACGTCGACGCCATGATCGGCGACGAGCTCGACAGCGAGAAAGCATCGATCGTGACCGGGCTGCAGCTGACCGACGGCAACGGAGAGCCGCGATCACGGGACTTCAAGAAGTGGCTCCAAGCGAATCATCCCGGCTTGCTTGAGCGCGCCACGCGCTCGAGAGAGTCGACCGACTGGGCAAAGGTTGAGGAGCTGGCCCGAATCTGGTCGGACGACCAGTTCAAGAACGTGTTCAAGACATCCAATACCGGCGAAAACTACTACGACTATTACGGCTCCCACTGGCGGCGCTCCCAGCCGGGCCCTGCGGCTCCAGATGCCCCTGCCCAGATGCCAGCCCCCGGAGACATGGCTCGAGAGGGAACGCTCACCGAAACGCGCGACCGCTCAAAGGCTGTTCCGCTGGCACAGGCCCTCACCGAAGCCCGCGCACAGGGAGCTCCTTCGGCAGCTACCTCATGAACCGCTACGGCTTCGGCCCTCAGCTCCCCGGTGGTGGACGGGGCGACACCGTGCGCTTCTTTTCGAACGGACTCAAGACCCCTGAGCCCGAGGCCTCCCGACGCACCCGCTACATGGCCGACGCACTCCAGCAGCCGATGATGCATCTTCACAACGGCACCATGAAAGACGAGCCGAACCTCCTCGACCGTGTGCCCGGTGGCCTCGGCGATCCAGTCCGCGCCCATGCAGACAGCATCGACGCACTTGCGGTTCGCGCTGGACTGCGCTCCACCGAGTACATGCAGCAGCTCCAGACCCTTCTCCAAGCCACACTCACCGGTGCGGAACCGCAAGATGTGCATGCGATCCTGCACAGCGATGCCACGATCGAGGGCATGCGGGTGGTCGCGGAGTTCAAGCAGAAGCTGATTGCCCAGCGTCTCGCAAAACTGCCCCGCTCCCGGAGACGAGCGGCTCGCGCAGGGATCACCCGTGAAGTCGAGCAGCTTCTCAAGAAGCATCTTTTCATCGAGCTACACGGCAACGCCACGCCCAAGCTTCCAACCGGCCCACGGTACCTCGTCTGGACCGATGAAGAAGACCCAGTGACCCACCAGGAGCTGCCGCAGCCTCAGCAAAGCATCCCTGGAATCGGTCCCCATCTGCCCCAGCACTCGCTCGGTCCCGTGGGCGTGAGCGGCAAGAACCGGGCCGCGCCGGATCCGAATGTGGTCTACGTGGACTACGACGGCCCCTTCCCCAACTGGGACAGTCACAACCTCACCGCCGGGGGAATCCACGTGGTGAAGGCCACCCTCGAGCTCAACGGCGTGCGCACCACCGAAGCGCTGCATGCCAAGGCGATGCGTGGAGAGACCATCAAGGTGCCCAAGGGCGTCCACGCGACGTGAGTGAGCTGTGGAACCCCCACAATGGGCCCGCTTCCTGAGCTGTGATGCCCCGTTACGTTGCTGCCCCGACCACCGCTCGCCAGCACGAAATGTGGGGGCCCCATGCACACCAACCTCAGCCGGTTCCATGAACGCGCAGCGGAAGGATGGCACGCAATCGCGCTCCGAGAGCTGTCCAGCGGCCAGAAGCAAAGCCACTGGATGTGGTGGGTGTTTCCACAGCTCGACGGGCTCGGAAACTCCCCGCTCGCGAACCGATACGCCCTGGAAGACGATGACGAATCCCGCTCCTTCGTGGAAGATCCCATCCTGCGGAGCAATCTAACGGAAGTCACGGCCGCGGTGGTTCGCGCACTCCAAGCGGGGCGCTCGCCCCAGGCGCTGATGGGCAACGCAACCGATGTTCGGAAGCTTGTGAGTGCACTCACCTTGTTCGCTGCGGTCTGTGATCCCGATGCAGCAAGCGAGCAGGCGCTCCGATCATCCTGCGAGCGAGCACTCGGGCTCCTCGCCACCCACGGCCACCCACGGTGTGCCTACACCCTCGATGCACTGGGCCTCTGATCCATCGGCATGCATCGCATCACGCGGAGCGCTGAGACCACCAAGCCCGCACCGCCTCGCGCTGGGTGGGATGGAGTCGAACGCTGGGGCGCTCCTGGCGAAGCAAAGCCTCGGCGGTCTCCACATCGTCTGCCAGCCCGGCGTGAAGCATCCAAGCCGATAGCAAGGTGGCGCTTCGACCACGTCCGACAGCGCAATGCACGTACACCGTGTGCTTTCCGCGCTCCGCATCCACAAAATCCACCCCCGCATCGAGGTTTACTTGCGAGGGCGGCGTGCCATCGAGCGTGGGGAGACAGAGGTATCGCGCACGCTTCCGCAGCCGTGCCGGCACAACCAGCTCACAGGTGAGGTCGAGGACGGCTCCAACATGCTCTTCATCGAGCAATACCGACGCCTCACGCACCATCGGTCGCGCTCCCAGGAGCACACCCGGAGCCACGCGATTCCAGGGATCGTCTCCGCGCAGCCGCGAGACGATGGAAGTGGTGCGGCACAGTGCCAGATACGAGGCATGCAGCAGCTGAGACCACAGAGGGTGCTCCCCATCGCGCTGCTTGCCAATGATGCCCGGGCGAGCGGTTGCGTAGGCCACCGTGGGTCCCACGAGACCGAGCGCTGTGATGAACCCGGCCACACCGGGGACGGTCAAGGGCCCGAGACGGACTGCCACAAGCGCGATCAGAATGCTCAGTCCAAGGAACAAGGTGGCCAGTCGCATGGGGCGCCTCCGCTCGACCGGCGGCACGTATCCCAGACGACCTGAGCGACGAGCCAAGTCGTTGCGATATGCTTCCGTTCAGCCTCAGGAGTCCGCCATGCGCGTTGTGGTCACCGGAGGAGCCGGCTACATCGGCTCCATGCTCGTTCCCCGCCTGCTCGAAATGGGCTGGAACGTGCACGTGCTCGACAACCTCATGTTTGGTGGCCAAGCACTCCTGCCCCACTTCATGAACCCCCGGTTTTCGTTCGCCGAGGTCGACATCACCCAGCGCGATGCCCTGGCACCGGAGCTCAAGGGCGCAGACGCCGTGATTCATCTCGCTGCTCTGGTGGGCTACCCGCTCTGCAAGAAGATGCCCCGCCGCGCGGTCGAGGTGAATGTCGAGGGCACCCAGAACGTGCTCGACCTGATGCCAGCCGATGCAAAGCTCGTGTATGGCAGCACGGGCTCCAACTACGGCGAAGTGGTCGGCATCTGCACCGAAGACACCCCACTCAACCCCCTATCGCTGTATGGCGAGACCAAGACCCGCGCCGAGCAGATGTGCCACGAGCGCGGCAACTGCGTCTCGATGAGATTTGCCACCGCCTTCGGAATCGCACCGCGCCTGCGCCTCGACCTGATGATCAACGACTTTACCTGGCAGGCCATCCACAACCGCTACTTGGTGGTCTACGAAAAGCACTTCCGCCGAACCTTCATCCATGTGGCCGACATTGCGCGAGCCTTTGTGTTCATGCTCGACCAGTGGCCGAACCTGAAGCACAGTGTCTTCAACGTCGGCCACGACTCGATGAACTTCACCAAGGAAGACATCGTCCACCTGCTGCGCAATCGAATCGAGTTCCTCGTCCATTTCGCCGAGTTCGGAACCGACGAAGACAAGCGAGACTACGAAGTCGACTACAGCCGCATCCGCGATGCCGGCTTCGAGATCACCGTCGACATCGACAAGGGGTTGGGCGAGCTGGTGCGCGGATTGCCGTTGCTGCGCCTGCGCAACCCCTACAGCAACGTCTGACCCGGCTCGTGATCGCTTCCCCGTCGGATCGACGCACCACACCCCGCTGGCTTCGGCTTCCAGTCCTGCTCTTGTGCGGCGCACTGGCAGCCTACTTTGGCGTGGCCTACACCTACGCACTGGAAAAGGACCTTCCTGACTGGCTCCGCGAGCACCCGTGGTCCCTTTGGCTCGGCACTTGGCAGATGTTCACGCACATCGACCCATCGTTCACCATTGTGTACGCCGATGCTCGCGTGGATGGAGACTGGCACTCCATCGAGCTCGAAGCCCTGTTCCCGTACCAGTGGGAGTCCGGTCCACGGTATGCCCGCACCAGCTTTCGACGCAGCCAGACCCGCATGCGCACGCTGGCGCAAGCCACTTGTCACCGCCTGCGCGAAAGCGACGGGATTCGAGCCGAAACAGTGCGATTTCGGGCCGAGCGCAATGCCAAGACCAAGGGTGCAAGTCCCCAGCCCAAGCGTCGAACCAAAGTCCAGAAGCTCCTCGAGTGGGACTGCTCTCGCTCTTTTCCTCTGCCTGATGGCGAGGTGTGGTGATGGGTTCCACGGGGAACACTGCATGGCTCGACCGGCTGTTCGAGCCCGAGTGGGCCGGCGGATGGGCGGCTGCTCGCGTTGTGTTCGGACTGGCACTGCTGGGAACGCACCTGCCCAGAGCCGCCGGCATCGGGGACTGCTACGGCGTCCAAGACCTGCTGTTCACCATGGGACCCCTCACCTTGAACGAGCACATCGTGCTGAGCGAAGCCACCGCATCGGGCGTGTGGGGTATCGGGCTGCTCGGGATCCTCGGACTGCTCTTCGGCGGACGGGCAGCAAAGCCCGGCCTCTTGGTCTGGTTCCTGGCCACAGCCCTCCTTCTCGTGAACGAGACCCTCAACATCAAGGCCTATGACCGGTTGAACCTCTGGCTCACCCTCGCATTTCTGCTGGCACCGATCGGCGAGCGAGGGCTGCAGCACAAGTGGCGCAGTCCAGTGGCCAGGTGGGTGCTGCTCGTGATCTTCTGCGGCCTGTACGGCAGCACCGGGTGGCTCAAAGCGCTCAAGGAGCCCACCTGGTGGACCAACGGCGACGTGCTGGCCTACCACATGCTGCATCCGTATTTTGGCATGAGGCCCCTCGGCGTGTGGCTGAGCGATCAGCAGTGGCTGCTGAAGCCGATGGCTTGGACCACCGTGGTGTTTGAGGCGGCGTTCCCCCTCTTGGTCTGGTGGCGACGCACCAATCCCTGGCTGTTGCTGGTGGGAGTACTGATGCACCTGGGAATCGGCATCCTGATGAACGTGGGACCGTTTTCCTACGTGGCTCTGGCGGCCTACCCTGCGCTGCTGCAGCCGGAGCTCGCCCGTGCGCTCTACGCACAACGACTCACGCCTGGGTCGAGAGCCACGGTCAATCCAGAGATCCACGCGCAATAAGGATGGGTGGTCAGGGGAATCGCAGGGTGTCCTCACTCGGTCTGCAGGCAACCCTCCCCCGGCCATACAGGGCCGACCAGAAGCGCTCCTGTGTGGTGCTACCGGTGAGGCCTCCCCCGTCCAGCAAACCCGAGGCGCTTTGGGCACAGCACTCGTCAATCTTGCTCTCTGACTGGTCCGTCGATGTCGGAAAACGCCCGCCAACGCAGGGATACGGAAATCTTAAACCCGTGCATGAAGCCGCAATTGAAACCGCGGCGTCATCCCGATGACACCAAAAGCACGATCGTCGAGCGCGCAATCTCTCCGCCGACCGGGTACCATCATTTCAAACGCGTGACATTTGGTCCGTTTCAGCCCCACACCGCCCATTTACGGCTTGTCGGTAGACGATGCCGACCGTAATGTGGAAAAAGTTTACTCAAGTCGAGCGCCCGTTGGCAGTCGCGCAGCCCCAAGCTGCCCCCAACCGCGTTCGTGTTCCCATCGCCAGTTTTCTGGAGACGCTATGCGCACCCTTCAAACCATCCTCCTTCTCGGCATCTGCTCCATGGCCGCTACGGCTTGCTCCTCGGAGACCGAGGGCAAGGAGCTCGATCCCAACGGCGCCAGCAGTGGCGACGACACCGACGACATCGACGACGATGGCCCAGACGGCGATGACGTCGACGACGACGGCGACGGCTTCACCGAAGTCCAGGGCGACTGTGACGACCAGAACGCCGAGGTCTACCCCGGTGCCGCCGAGTACTGCAACAACCTCGACGACGACTGCGACGGCGAGATCGACGATCCATCCAGCCTCGCCGACGGTCAGGGCTCCACTGCTTGGGCGGACGACGACGGCGACGGCTTCGGCTACGGCCCCACCGTCCTCGCGTGCGAGTTCAGCGAGGGCTACGCCGACAACGACCTCGACTGCGACGACACCGAGGCCACGGCCAACCCCGATGGCACCGAAGAAAACTTCAACGGCATCGACGAAGACTGCGACGGCCAAGACTACCTGCTCGAGGCTTGCATCGAAGAAGCCATGGCGATGACCGCTGTGCAGATGGAAAATGGCGGTGATGGAATCGCACTCGCCGACTTCGTCGAAGAATACGACCTTGTCGTGAACGTTCCCGTCATCGGAACGACGACCTTTGAAGACGCCGGCTTCGGCCGGGTGGAGAACCAGCTCGCCCTGATCCGCGACGGTGGCTACCTCATCAACGAGAGCGGCAACGACTACGTTGTGAGCTTCGAGACCACCCTCGCCTACAACGACAACGCAGACAAGTTCCTGCTGACGGTGGGCGTGGAAGAGTCGTGGTGGATCTACAACATTCCCCTCACGTCCTGGACCATCGGTGATGTCCTCACCACACTGATGGAGCCGCTGCCCGGCGAGCTTCCCGACAACTGGGACGGCACCTTCTCGTGCTACGGCTACGTAGACGCCACTCCAACCGACTTCGACGGAACGATGGAGCTGGCGATCAACGAGTCTCGGGGCACGGTCACCGCCACTGTCGCCCTGGAGAGCAACGTCACCCAGTTCACTGATGGTGATGCCACGCTCAGTAGCTTGGAAGGCGGCCAGTGCAGCAACGACATCATCACCGCCATCACGGGCTACTTCGGCATCGGGGACACCTACGAGTTCCTCAACGAAAACCTGGTCTTGGTGGGCAAGCAGTTGGTGTTCACCTACGAGACCACTCTTGCAGAGAACATCGACGCCGCTTGCTCGAAGCAAGACTGAGCACTCTGCGCATTCCAGCGGCCGTGGCGGGACGAGTTCCGGCCACGGCCTTCGTGCATCTGGAGCCAGGGTTCGATGTCGGACCGGTCCTAACGACCGATCATGTCGCCGGTGTCCTCATTTCGCGGACTGCCGTCCCACACAATCGCCGCACCGTAGAACTGGTTTGAGTCAAACACCGTCACGCCGCCTTCGCTCCGAGCTTCATCGAGCTCCCCGATCGCAAAGGTGAACCGGCCGGTGACCGCGTCAAACACCGCCATGGTCTGGTCTGCCCACATCGCATCGACGCGCTCGAGCATGTAGCCAGTGTAGGTCCCAGGGAGATCCTCGACCGCTCGGAAGCCCACATCCATGGCGAAGTCACCTCGCCGGTCGGTGTCGCACGCACCGCCCGCGCCTTCACTCAGGATGGTGTCCAGTCGCCACTGTACGGAAAACGCAAACGTACAGTCGGGGCAGTCCTCCACGACGACCGGGTCGACCGCTGGATCGACCTCCCAGTAGAGCTTGCAGTCGTAGTCGCGCACCGCTTCCTTTCCGATGCCGTAGAGGTAGGCCAGGGTGCCTTCGTACGTGATGTAGTCAATCGTTCCATCTCCCGTATCTGGCGCCGGGCCGGTCCCGCCCCCCGTGTCTTCGGGCACCGCCGTGTCGACCGGTGCAGTGGGGGCTTTGGCGACCGGTTCCGAGGAACAGGACCACAGGGCGGGGAGTATGAGGAACAAGGAGCTTCGAAGCGACAACACAAAGACCTCCGGGCGTCCAAGTGTACCGCATCTGAAACGTCGAGCCGGACCGGCCACCGGTCCACACTCCTACACGAAGGCAACTGCATCTTGCAGAGGGCGTCGGTCCCGCACTATTGGATCGCTCCCGCGTTCCAAGCCGCGAATGGGTGCCGCCTCCTCGCCCGAGAACCCCATGCGAATCGTCTCCCTGACCTGCTCCAACACCGAAATCGTCGATGCGCTGGGCTTGTCGCACCTCCTGGTCGGCGTCGATGATGACTCAGACCACCCACCCGCGGTGGTCGACCCACTGCCGAAAGTCGGGCGGGACCTCGATGTGGATGCCGACCAGGTCGCGGCGCTGAAGCCCGACCTCGTGCTGGCCTCCCTCACCGTGCCCGGGCACGAAAAAGTAGTGGCCCGGCTGGCCGAGAAGAACCTGAACATGGTGGTCGTGTCGCCGAAGTCTGTGTCGGACACCCTCCGGAGCATTCGATGGATCGGCGGCATGCTCGGCGTGTCGGAGCGCGCAGCCAAGCTGTGTGCCTCGATGGAAGCCGCCCTGGCACCTGCTCCCGACTGGCAGTCCGGACCGAGAATCCTCGTGGAATGGTGGCCAAAGCCTTGCATCGCTGCGGGCAATCGCAGCTGGGTGGAGCAGATGCTGCGGGCTGCGGGAGCCTGCAATGCTGCGTCGGGGGTCGATGCCGAGAGCAAGCCCCTCACCGACGTTGAAGTGCAGCAGATGGCACCCGACGCCGTGGTGATCTCCTGGTGCGGTGTGCCGCTGCACAAGTACCGGCCCGAGGTAGTGCGCAAGAGACCAGCGTGGGCGCAGGTTCCGGCCATCCGCAACGACCACATCGTGCCCATCTCCGAAGCCTTCATGGGGCGACCGGGTCCACGAATCGTCGAAGGGGTGCGGCAGCTCAGAGCGGTGGTGGAGCAGGTTCGGGCCACCTCCAGCAATTCGACGCCCAGGTGACCGTCACGATCATGCTCACGGTCCTTGTGGCGTTTGCCTACGGCGTACAGACCACGGCAGGATTCGGTGCCGGCCTGATCCTGGTCTCCACAGGCATCCACTTCGTGGAGCTACCCACTCTCGTTGCCCTGCTGCTGCCCTTATCGATTGTGCAGACCGGCTGGATCACCGCCCACAACCACCACAACATCGACCGGACGGTCCTGTTTCGCCGAGTGCTTCCCTTCATGGGATTCGGCGTGATCCTCGGGTACGCACTCGCATCACGACTCGCCGGGATGCTGGTGTTGAAGCAAGTGCTCGGCGGATTCGTCGTGCTGCTGGCCGGACGAGAGCTTTGGCTCCTGTACCGGGGCACCCGGCCGGCTGTGGGCGGCGCTGTCGCCAGCACCATCGCCATCTTTTGTGCCGGCATCATGCATGGGCTCTACACCACGGGCGGTCCGCCTCTGGTGTACGGACTGGGCCGTGAGAATCTGCCGAGGGCAAGTTTTCGGGCCACCATCACAGTGGTCTGGCTCATCTTGAACATCGGCCTGGTCGCCACCTTTGCACTCGATGGCCGCTACACTCCAGACATACTGCAGCGGCTCGTGGTCTTGGCCACGGGTCTGCCCATCGGAATCTTCGTGGGCGAGCGCATGTTTGCCCGCGTATCCGAGCGCACGTTCCGGATTCTCATCTACGGGATGCTGGCGATCACGGGAGTGCCTCTCCTCCTGGGATGACCGGCTTCGGAGACCATACACAAAAGACTGTACAAACAGTATTCAAAGATATATTGTTTTGGTTCCTCGCATCTTGGTGAGCCATGTATACGTCTTTGCTGGCCCTCGGCTTCTTGACTACGGCGCAAGCACACAAGCCCTCGTTTTCCGGCGACTACGACACGCCCGGCGAGGCGTGGGCAGTGCCCGATCCCGAGATCAGCATCGTGCTCTACCAAGAGATCACGTGCGACCTCCAGCATTTGTGGATGAGCCTCGATGGGGAAGCCGGCTTTCCGCTCTACATTCAGCTGGGCGTACCCGTCATCGACCGCCTGAGCGACTACCGCCCCTCTGTGGCGCTGGTGGCTCCCGGCCTGCCCGCCCCCGAGGCCGACCTTCCCTTCGAGCTGCCGGCGGGCACCGGCATTCAGGTGTTCGACACACAAGACGTCGAACAGCCCGGTGATTTCTACGAGCCGTTTACCCAGACCGAGTCATGGGTGCTGGTCGAGGAGACCGTCGAGCTGCCCGAGACCGGTCAGGCCTGGCTCGTTGCATGGGACCCCGGCCGTCAGACCGGGAAGCTCTGGGTGGCGACCGGTACGGTCGAAGACTTCTCGGATGTCGACCCGGCGGAGTTCATCGAGTGGGGAGCCATCGTGCAGGACTTCCACGAGGTCGACCCGGCAGTCCAAGCTGCGGCGCGGCCCGAGCGGGTCTGCGAGGGTGGAACGGATACCACGGAAGATGCCAACGCCAGCGACCGCTCCGGTCAGAAGACCGACAGCTGCAGCACCCTTTCCACCGGCGCAACCGGTCTGTGGGGACTCGCTCTGTGGGGATGGGCTCTGGTGTTGCGCCGCCGCCAGGACTGAACCGCCATCCCTCTCAGGGACTGCTCTCCGAGCTCCACAAGAGCTGGTAGGACAGATCGTGCCCGATGCGCTCGGAGTAGGTCTGGACGGAGCGAGCGGCCATGCGCTCTGCCAACGCCACTGGAATGCGGGTGGCCAGCCAGCCCACGATGCTTGTGGACTCTCCAGCCAAGCGGCGGGCACCGTGGGGCGGCTGGTAGTCGAGTGCGAACGCCCGGCGTCCGGCACGCTCCATCAGGTCGAAGAGGTCCCGAAAGATGATGAACGAGGTGTCACCACGGTGTGCCGACCAATTGGCCACGGGCATGAAGTCCACCAAGTGGATCAGCTGGTAGTTGAGCTGGGTCCAGAACTGCTCGGCGGTGAGCTCCAAGGGCGCATTGTCGATCACCCGATGCATCCGAATGCCCGCAAGCGAGTCGAGGTGGTCGAGCCGCTCCCAGAGCTTCTCCCGCAGCCCACCGGCGTACAGCAGCCGCAGCACCGAAGGAAAGGCCTCGATGTGAGGCCAGTCTTCAGCACCAACAAGCGCCTGCAGCGAAGGAATCTTGTCGGGCGTCATGGCGAAGGTGTTGGTGCCCGTGCCCAAGATGGAGTGCAACAGCATCACGAGGGCCGACCCTTGGGGATAGTGCCGAGCCGTGTATTCGTAGCAGAAGTAGAGGTGGTCGAGGAACGAGCCGTCGGCGTGCTCCACATCAAAGTCGCACTGCTCCACCATAAAGGTGAGCAAGGATTGGTCTACCGGAGGCAGAGTGCCCGGCTGGTCGATGCGCGCGTAGTCAGCCTCTACCTTCGATGCCGCGGGCTCCTGCCAAGACACGGCCTTGCCCACCCGCGCGGCCATGACCATCCGCGGCAACGCTCCTTCCAAGGTCTGAAAGATGGTGCGATCGAGGTCGAAGTCGGCCATCGGCTGAATGCGCACATGACCGGCGTGGTCGAGCACGGCGCCGTTGGAGATGGCCGCCTTGCGCTGCAGCGTGAGCTCGGGTCGATGGTGAGCGGATTGCATCGGCGACTCCCAGCACAGTGGGTGAAGACTCAGGCGCGGCGAACGCCGGACAACACATTGAGAACCACATCCCCGTCATGTCGGCTGGTCTGCCGTACGCGCCGGAAGCCCACCCCCGACAGCTCATCTCGCACCCGGCCATTCGACCAGCCCGCCATGTCATACACGTCTTCATCCGTTCCGACCCACACCGTTCCGCCTGGCTTCAAAATCCGCATGGCTTCGGCCATCGCGGCTGCAGGCTGCGGGAAGTGGTGCAGCGCGTTGAGCAGCACCACTTGGTCGGCACATGCATCTTCGAGCGGCAGCGCTGCAGCATCGGCCGCATGAAACTCCAGTGATGCGTCAGCGGTCTGCTCCCGGGCCGCACGAATCATCTCCCCAGATCCGTCTACGCCGACCAGCCGAACACCGGCATGCTGCTTGCGCAGCAAGCTGAGCAAAGACCCAGTGCCACATCCCACATCCACGACCGTTTGGCCCGGCTCGATATCGAGCGCACCGGCGAGCAGCCGAGGCGAGGGCCAGTCTCCGTAGCGCTCGATGTACCACTGCACCGTGGACGGATCCCAGTCCCCAGCGGGGCCATGGTGGTGATCATGGGTGTGGGCCAGCCCAGCATGCTGCTGTTCGTGGCCGTGGCCATGCGAGTGCGTGTGATTGTGGGACATGGGCGAGGCTCCTGATGCGGATCGGCCAGCAGTCTACGCCGGCTGCCCATGGCGCGCTCCATCAAAAATTGGTCGGTTCACCGCTCAAGAGGCGCCGAAGAGCGCTGTGGCCTGCTCCAGGACCGCTTCGGCGTGTCCCTTCACGCGCACTTTCGGCCACACGTGGGCAAGCTTGCCCTCCGCGTCGAACAGAAAGGTGGAGCGCACGATGCCCATGTAGGTGCGGCCGTAGTTCTTCTTTTCCTGCCACACACCCCAGGCTTCGATGATCTCGCGCTCGGTATCGGCCAGCAGTGGCATGTTCAGCTCGTACTTGGTGGCAAAGTTCGACTGCCGCTTCACAGAGTCGGCCGAGACCCCAAACACCTTCACCCCGAGCGCCTCAAACGCCGCACCCAGCTCGGTGAACGCACAGGCTTCCTTGGTGCAGCCTGGTGTGCTGGCCTTGGGATAGAAGAAGAAGACCGAAGGGGTTCCGCGGGTGTCGGATAGACGGACGGTCTCGCCCTTGTGGTCTTGCAGTTCGGCATCTTCGGGCAGGGTTCCAATCGACAACATGGCGCCTCCATGGGAATGGGTCCGCTCCGTCGTAGTCCATTCAGGGCGCCGTGCCTCAAATCCGACCAACGCCGCCACATCTGCACCATCCAGCACCGCACACCGAGGAATCCCATGCGCGCCTCCATCGATGATCGGGTCGAGCAGACCCAGTGGGACTCGTTCTGGCTGCCGTCGTGGGCAGCGGTGATCGACCGGCCTGAGCTTCGCTACATGCGCTCGGATGTCGACCAGAGTGTGCTCAACATGGTGACCCGCATTCGCGCGCCCCACACGAACGCCTCGCTCGCCACGCTCGTCGAAGAAGTCGACCGTGCTCATCGCGGCGTCACCAGCACCTGGCTCCTCGCCCCGCGCAGCCAGCTTCCCGGTCTGCCCACCCTCCTGAAGCAAGCAGGCTGGCACATCGAGCCCATCCACCACCTCCGCACGCTGCCGGTCGACACTCCGCTCTCCCACGCCGCAGCTCACCTCGAAGTCCGGCAGGTGCTCCACGAACAGACCCTCATCGACTGCATCCGAGCAGGCGACGCTGCCTTCGACAAGCCCACGGCCACGCTCACGCCGGAGCGCCTTGCCGACGAGCTGCAGTCGGCCCGACAAGGCCGTGTAAACCGCTTTGTCGTGTACGACCGCGCCACCGGTACACCCATCTCTTCGGCGGGGGTGAACCTGTATCCACAACAGGGCATCGGCTTCTTGTGGGGAGGCGGCACCATCGCCGAGCACCGGGGGCGGGGCGCCTATCGGGCCCTCGTCAGGGCCCGACAGCGTTGCGCGCGCGCCGCCGGGTGCACCCACCTGGCGGTGTACGCAAACGCCGAGACGAGTGATCCGATCCTCGCTTCGCTCGGCTTCGAGCGTCACAGCACCCTTCAAATCTGGCGGCGTCCCCCCACACCCTGACCGCACTGGCTCGGCGGTCTGTCACATTCACGCCTTTGTGGCCACCGGTGGAGCGACGGTTCCCCGCACGGCCAGAACACAGAGCAGGTCGTCACTACCGGCACCTGCTCTGCAACAAACCCGTGGGTATCGGCCATCTGTGCGGGCCGAGCTGCTGCACAAGCCGCGCCACATGTGACGGTTGTGATCCGTCTGTCACCGTTTTGCCGTGTCGGTGCCGCCAAAACTCCGGCGACATGTCATCGCTCCGCCCTGCACATTCCCTCGGACCGACACAAACGGACCTTACCCAGCATTCCTTCTCCAAAGGAGCGCTGAACAATGACCCCCCGCACAGTTCTGTCTGTTTCGATCATCACCGCCCTCTTCGCCTGTGCCGACAAGGCCGGCGACTCGGCTGCGTCTACCGCACCCGGTACCGATGGAAGCTCCGAGATCGCCTGCAGCTCGGGCCTCGCAACGCTCTCGGGCACCTACCTCGAAGACCTCACCATCGGCCCTTCGATCTGTGATGCCTTCCTGCTCCAGGGCGGTGTATTCATCGGCGAAGACAAGGCTGACAGCGGTGTCACGCTCACCATCGAGCCCGGCACCGTCATCTACGGCGACCCCGAGACGGCCGGCTTCCTTGCCATCCAGCAGGGCAGCTTCATCCAGGCCAACGGCACCGCCGACGCCCCGATCGTCTTCACGTCTGCCCAGGCCGAGGGCAACCGCGCCCGCTCCGACTGGGGCGGCGTGATTCTCAACGGCAAGGCGCCCATCAACAACGGCCCGACCGCACAAGCCGAAGGCGATGCCGGCACCTACGGCGGCGACGACCCCACCGACTCCAGCGGCTCCATGCAGTACGTCCGCATCGAGTTCGGCGGCACCGAGATCAGCCCCGACAACGAAGTCAACGGCCTCGCACTCCAGGGCGTGGGCAGCGGAACCACGCTGTCGCACATCCAGGTGCACATGAACAAAGACGACGGCATCGAGTTCTTCGGTGGCACCGTGAACGCCGACCACCTAGTGATCACCGGCGCCGGCGACGACAGCTTGGACTGGACCGACGGCTGGACCGGTACTGCCAGCCACATCTGCATCGAGCAGTTCAGCGACGATGGCGACCGCGGAATCGAAGCCGACAACAACAGCGACGACAACAACCTCGAGCCACGGTCCAACCCTGCGCTCGCCTACGTCTCGCTCGTGGGTGGCGGCAGCGACCGCACGGGCATCACCCTGCGACAGGGCACCGCCGCTGAGCTCTCCCACGTGGCCGTTGCCGGCTTCGACCAGGGCTGCCTCGACATCGACGGCGACGCCACCTACGCGCAGGTCGACAGCGGCGCCCTCACTATCATCGACTCGGTGCTGGGCTGTGGCGACCGGAACTTCGCCATCGACGATGACGAGCCGAGCGACGAAGGCCTCAGCGCACTGTGGTCGGAGTGGGGCAACAGCACCGACGACGCCCTGAGCTTCAACGGCTTCGAAGCGAGCGTGGCTGGCGTGGGCTGCATCCCCGACGGCAACGACTGGACC
>CAJWOS010000006.1 GCA_913044235.1 uncultured Pseudomonadota bacterium | reverse complement strand
TTGGTTGTCGTCGCTGCCAGCGCGCACGCCTCGGACCGCCTCGATGCCTGCCCGCCCGCCCGCCGTGCTCCACCTGACGAGATGCTCGAGCTCATCACGCATACTCGCGAGAGGGTTGGACATGAAGTGGTGCTCAGTGCGGCGCCGCTCCAGCGCGAGCGGTGGCGGCTCGCCGCGGGTGTGCGCCCCCACCATCGGATCGTCTCCCAGCTTCATCCACACCAGACCATCGTCCGGCCGAGGGGCGCTATCGGCAACGGCTGCCGTCCAGGTCGCGGGGAGGGGACCTGCATTCACCATGACCCGTGCGCCAGAAACCGACGCCACGAGCTCTTCCACACTGGACGGAGCCGGACCCACGCATCCCACCGCAAGGCGATCATGCGGTGAGAGCTCCGCCATCAAGCGCATCGCCACCGATGGAGGGGGCGCCGCCTCGTGCGGGAGTATCTCCTCGCCCTGCGCTTCGGCAGCCGGCGCCTCCACCGATGTGGGATCCACAGCGACCGCCATCCATAGACCAAGCAGGGGAGCAGAACGAACCATAGAAGACGTCTCTCAGCAGGTGGTCGACAGACCGCCGGGCGGGCTGTATTCAGTCAGTCCATCGCAGTGTAGCGAACCACTCGCAACGCACCACCCTCAAGGATCGATCTGCACAGACCTGTCCGCGGGGTTCCTGTCCGGGCGGTTCCTGTCCGCGGGGTTTGCACGCCACGGCCTCGATGGAGTACACGGCCAACGATGAACTGAGGTGCCTGTTGCAGATCCCGAGCCGCAGCTATGTTGCCCTGCTGGCAGTCGCCGCGCTCGGTGGCTCGATGGTCGCCCTCTTTGCCGGAACCGAGCTTCGGATGGGCAGCGCATCACCCGACATCACCACCTATGGGCAAGGCGTGCCCATTCCCGATCCCCGCGGCGAGCCCAAGAACCTCGCGTATACAAAGACCAACGACTCCTCCATCAAGGTCGATGCTCCGCCCTCTGCCGCGTACAAAGTGATCGACATTCATGAACACGTGGTCGACGAGGAGCGTGCCCTGATGCTCCTCGAGGGGATGGACAAGTTCGGGATTCAGCGCGCATGCCTGATGGGCACCTCGTGGTTCACCTTTACGCTCGATCCACAGTTCGGGTTTGAGCGGTACCACGAAAACAACTTGATGATCATCGGGCTGAAGAACGACTATCCCGAGAGATTCTGCGCATTTCCCACGCTCGATCCCGAAGCGGAAGGCAACCTCGAGCGTCTGCAGGACTACGTGGCGCGAGGTGCAGACGGTCTCAAGCTCTACCTCGGACACGGTGCGGCTCACGGCAAGGGCCCCTTCCACTCCATGCCGCTCGACGATCCACGCATGCTCCCCATCTACGAGTACTGCGAGCGCACCCAGCTCCCGATCCTTTTCCACATCAACCTCATCAACTATTACGAAGAGTTTGTGCGGGTGATGGAGCGCTATCCCTACCTGCGGGTCAACATTCCCCACTTCGGGCTGCACAAAAACACGGGCAAGCGCCTCCGGCGATTCGAGTGGCTCCTCGAGCGCTACCCCAACGTCTACACCGACATCTCGTACGGTTGGCACACCTTTCATGTCGAAGGCATGGAAGCCCTCGCCAAGTGGCGGACCCGCAGCACGCTGTTCTTTACGCTTCACGCCGACCGGATCATGTACGGCTCCGACCTTGTGATCGATCCCACTCGCAAGCAGGCCTACATCGACGCCACCCTGCGGTCGTACCGACAGTTTCTGGAACACAAGAAGCACCGGCTGTTTCTGGAGCCTGAATACCCGATGCACGGGCTGAACCTTGATGAGGCCGCCCTCAAACGCATCTATGAGACCACCCCCGCACGGTTTCTCCTACTCGACGAAGACGGTCTGCTGCCCGACCGCACCAAGCACTGGCCGCCCACAGATCTGGACGGTCTTCCGCCCACGGTCCCCACCGTGACTCCCCTCGGCCCCGATGTACGGCCGTGGGACTTTCTGGGCGATTTCGAGTGGAAGAACCGCACGCCGTAGCGCCCGGGCCTCCCGCTCACTCGGTGGTAGACGCTGTGCCTTCGGCCCCTTCTTGGCGCTTTCGCTGCGCAGCTTTTCTGCCCTTGCCCTTGCCCTTGCCCTTGCCCTTGCCCTTGCCGAGCTTGCCCTTTCCAACACGCCGGTCGGCGCCGATGCCCATGCCCACCCCGAGCTTGCTGCCCTTCTTGCCCTTGCTCTTGCCCTTGCCGAGCTTCTGCTTGCGGGCATCAGACTTGCCCCCCTTTGCGGCACGCTTCGCCTTGCCTCCCTTGCGCCGCTCCGCCACCATCCGCGCGGCTGCAGCCACATCGCAGATCTCGGTATCGCCGAGGCTACAGGCCTTCTCAAAGTCGGCTTCCATCGTGTCGAAATTGCCCGACCGCAGTCCACACAGAGCCCGGTCCACATACACATCAGGATCGGCCGGCGCGAGCTTCACGGCCAGCGCCGCCATTGGCAGAGCATCGGAAAACCGCTGCCGCTCACCCAGCGCATACACCACCCAGCGGTAGGGCAGCACATAGGTGTCGTCGACCTTGAGCGCCGACTTGAACAGCTCAATCGCCTGATCGTACTCCAGTGTGACCACCCGGGCCCGACCACTCCAGTACAACGCATCGAGGTCGTCGGGGTGCTCAGCGAGCCAAGCCGCGAGATCCACCAGGGCCTCGCGCGCAAGCTCCGCATCGCTCTGCTCGATCAGTGCCCGTGCTTCTTCGATCGCACTGGCCAGCTCGTGGTCGGACTCCTCGGCGCTGGGAGCCCGCAGAGTCAACGCCCGAAGCTTCTTTAGATCGGCACGGCTCGACATCCGGCGCTCGCGACGCAGCGCTCGACTCTCCGTTTTCTTCGCTTGGACCTCGACCTCATCATCCAGCGATGCCTCATCCGAACATCCTCGGCAGCCAGCCAACATCATGGCGAAAGCCATCGCCAGTCCAGCGAACCGGCTGCGAGCGACAGCCCCAAAACCGGTCGAAAACACTGCGTTCGTCTTCATTTCCACTCCTGTCACTCGGTGCGCTCATCGCGGAGCCCCGAGGTGTATTCCATCGTGCTGCCGAACACCACACGTGGGTTTTTCGGTTCCGATTCCCCGGGTGCGGTCGCAATCGGCCATATTCCCTCCTCGAGGAGTCCGTCGCCCGTGTCCGTCCAACGCATGCTTGCCCTCTCGTTCGTGCTTCTGCCCGGGTGCGCCCTCTTCGGCGACCCGCTGCTCGGCACATGGAAGCTGGTCGAATTCGACGAGTACGGCCCACTCACCAATGCAACCGCAGACGGGGAGACCACCACCACCACCACGCTCTCCGGCGAGATGGTCCTCGACACCGTGGATGGAAGCCTGCTCACCGGCACTTACACCGAGACCATTCAGACCGATATCGTGGGCCCCGCCGAGAACAGCAGCGCCCAAGCCCGGGATCGGACCGATGCGGAGGCGCGTGACGAGTCCAGAGACGAGTACGAGCTGGACATCGACGGCATGGGCGACTGGATCTGCATGCTCAGTGGAAGCGAGCTGGACTGCGAAGACGACGACTTCAACAACGTCCTCTTCGAGCGAATCCCCGAAAACCGGAAGGACTGAGCCGCAGCATGCGGCTGCCCCCCGTCAAGGACGCAGCACCACCTTGAGCACACCCGACTGGCCAGCCTGCTCCAGTGCATCGACCCCGTCGACAAGCGACCGCGAGGCATGAATCAGCGGCGTCGGGTCGACCAGGCCAGCCGCCAACAGGCGAAGGGCCGGCTCGAAAGGACCGCAGCGCGACCCCACGACAGTGATCTCATCGATCACCCAGGCGGTCGGCGATGCCGCGCCCAGATCGTGGGTGGTGGTCTTCAGCACGAGGGTGCCGCGAGGGCGGAGCCACTGCATGGCCGCTGCGATGCCCGCCGACGAGCCGGTGCAGTCCACCACGATGTCGGCCCGACCATCCGGCGTGGCCTCAGCTGCGCGCACACCAGCGACCGACAAGGGCAGGAGGGCCAGCGGCGGCGCTGAGCGAGACACGCCCATCACCCGGGCCCCGGTGAGGGCCAGCACCCGCGCGCAGAGCTGTCCCAGGCGGCCCAACCCCAGCACCACCACACGGTCGGATGGACGCACATGGACCTGCTCCAGGATCTGGCAGGCCGCCGCCAGGGGCTCCACGAAGACCGCTGCTTCGTCGGGAACGCCATCCGGCACCCGGTGCAGGTTTCGAACGGGCACGCTGAGGTGCTCCGCAAATGCGCCGTCACGCCCCTGAATTCCCAGTACCGTGCGCTCCGGACAGTGCGAAGGGCGCCCAACCAGACAGGTTTTGCACGTGCCACACGCCGCATTGATGTCGCCCACCACACGCGCCCCGAGCCATGCCGATGGTCCGCTCGAGACGGTGCCCACCCACTCGTGGCCGAGCACCCCAGTAAAGCCCATGTAGCCCTTCACCAACTCCAAGTCGGTCGCACACACACCCGCGAGGCGCACGTCGACCGTGGCCTCACCTGCCCGAGGCTCGAATGGACGGTCCGGCACAAAGCGGGGACCGTCTGTGTCGAGGACCAGCGCTCGCATCAGGCCCCGCTGAACTGCACGCCATCGAAGACCAGCGTGGGGCAGTACGAGGAGCTGTAGGCATACGGATCACTGCCCACTTCCACCAGAGCAGAGAACAAGTCGATCAGGTTTCCCGTCACGTTCATCTCACCGATCGGTGGACCCAGCTTGCCTCCGGTAATGCGGTGCCCTCGCAGTCCGAAGCTGAAGTCGCCAGTGGTGCTGTCGGCGTTTCCTCCCAGCCAGGAAGTGACGTAGATCGCATCGTCGACATCGGCGAGGATGGCTGCCAGGTCGCGATCACCAGTCACCCACTCAAGGTTCGAGCGACCGCCAGAGGTCGGCGCCATCCCGAGCTTCCGACCGTAGTAGCTGTCGACGTAGAGGTTCTTCACCACTCCCTGCTCGATGATCGGTCGGCGCTGTGCGGCCAGACCCTCCCCATCGTAGGCGCGGCTGCTCAGCCCACCCGGACGCAGCGGATCGTCGGCAAAGCTGAGGACATCAGAGAAGCGCTTCTTGCCAATGGAGTCGGACCAGAAGCTGCGCCCCTGTTGGATGCTGCGCGCGCTGGCCGACCCAAGCAGTCGAGAGACCAACCGGCCCGACGACCGAGGATCCACGATCATCGTGGCTTTGACCGTGGGTCCCTTCCCCGAGCCCACCCGAGCCCGCGCCAGCTCCAGGCAGCGCTTCGCGACCTCCTCCGACGATGGAAGGTTCGCCACATGGTGGCCACCGCCCCAGTACCAGTCCTCGGGACGGGCCCCGTTGGGATCCTGAAGGGTGACTTCCGCGCCACACCAAATGCTGGTGTCGTGCTGCGATGCCGACAACCCGTTGGTGTTCACCACCGCCGAGAATCGCTCCGAGTCATTGCTGCCAGCCGACCAGGAGATGACGTCTTCATGCCCGGTCAGGCCTGCCTCCATGGCCTTGAGCCGATCGATCCGGGCGGTCCGATCCAAGGTGGGTACCGTCCGATCCACGATGTCAAGCGCGGGCGCAGCGCCACCCGGGTACAGAGCCGCGTCGGGAAGAGCGCGGTCGGGGTCGGGCGCAAGCACCCGAGTCATCGCCACCGCCTCCGCCACGAAGCTCTGCAGAGAGTCGGGACGAAGGTCACTCGTGCTGTGCGTGGAGTAGCGCCCGTCGACGTACAGGGCGAGGTTCACACCCCGCCGAACATCTTCTTGCACCTTCTCGAGGATGCCATCACGGAGATTGAACTCGACATTCCGGTTCTGGTAGGTGTTCGCTTGCACGTGCGCCGCACCCGCCGCCTTTGCCAGGTCGACGGCCGCCGCTGCGCGCTCCAACAGGAGATCGGTGACCTCAGGCATCGACGCCTCCCACATTGAGCTTCGACACGAGCACGGTGGGCAGTCCCTGGCTCACAGGCACACCCTGGCCGTTCTTGCCGCAGGTCCAGCCCCCAGTGTCGAGGTGCGCATCGTTTGCAGCCATCGTGATGTTGGCCAACGCTTCGGGCCCGTTGCCGATGATGTTCACATCGCTGATGGGCGCGGTGATCTTGCCCCCCTCCACCAGCCACCCGTTCTTGATGTAGAAGGTGAAGTCGCCAGCACCAATCTGCACCTGGCCATTGGTGAACGTCTCGGCGATGATCCCCTTGTCTACGCTGGTGATGATCTCTTCGCGAGTGTGGGGCCCGTCTTCCATGTACGTGCACCGCATCCGAGGCATCGGCACGTGCTTGAACGACTGCCGCCGCCCCGATCCCGTGGGCGAGACCCCGTAGTGCTTCGCACTGATGGCATCGTGCATGTACGAAGCGAGCTTGCCATTTTCCACCAGCACCGTGCGCTGGCAGGGGTTGCCCTCGTCATCGAACGACAGCGCCCCCCGCTCACCGGGCTCCAAGCCAGAGTCCACCACCGTCACGAAGTCGGCCGACACCTTCTGCCCCATCTTGTCGGCATAGATGCTCGTGCCCTTCCGGTTGAAGTCTGCTTCGAGCCCATGTCCCACCGCCTCGTGGAGCAGGATGCCACTCGCACCAGCAGCCAGGATGACCGGCATTTCGCCGGCTGGCGGCCGACGGGCCTCAAACAGTCGCATGGTTCGGTCGACCGCCTGCGTGGCGAGGGTCTCGAGCTGTTCGTCGGTGTAGAAGTCAAAGCCCTTGCGACCGGCCAGGTTGGCACCGTTCGAGCGCGTCTGGGCGCCCTTCTTTGCCACTACCGTGCACCACAGTCGGGTATTGGGCCGCACCTCTCGGTAGACCTTTCCATCGAGGGTGGCCACCATCACTCGCTCTTCGCTGTCCCACCACGAGACCGAGACCTTGTCTACCGCTGGGTCTTTGGCCTTGGCGAGGGCTTCGAGCTGCTGGATTTTCGGCAGCTTTTCAGCGATGCCTACTTGCGACCACGGCACATTCAGGGAGTACAGGTCGCGCCGGGCGATCTCGGGCCACTGCAGCTGGTCGGGCGCAAGCTTGGGCGCTCCTCCCCGCGCGATGGCTGCCGCGGTGCGTGCCGCCTTCTTCATCGACTCGAGGGTGAGATCCTCGGTGAAGGCGTAGCCGGTCTGGTCGCCGATCACGACGCGCAGACCCACGCCCTGTGCGATCGACGAATTCGCCTCACCGATGATGCCGTCTTCCAGCTTCACCGAAGTGGTGCGGGTGTGCTGAAAGTACAGGTCGCCCAGCTGAGCACCGCCGGCCCCAAGCTCTGTGAGCACTGCTCGAACGGTCGCTTCATCGATGCCGAACCACTCTCGAAACGGATCGTCGGGTGGCGCGGTGGCAAGGTCTGCTGCGAGGCCCGCCTTGGCACATGCCGAGAGAAAGCCTGGAATGGTGAGCGTGACTGCGCCCGATGAGGCGAGAAAGTGTCGGCGGTGCATAGCACTCCTGGTGTGCACCGCGACTGTATCGCACCCAATCCTGAGGCATTCGTTGTTTCTGACCCCCCGGTCTCGAGCTGGGCGTCCGCCCTCCCAGTCCGCAGTCTTCGGAGCTCCAAACCGCAGCATTGTGGAGTCTTTCAGCCGTTCCAGATGCGGTCGAGAGACCGACGGACCGAGACTCCGTGGCGCTCAGGCGGCCACTGTGCGGTAGGCGATGTAAAGCACCCAGGCGCCGTACAGCGAAAACATGAACAGACCCGAACGCTTGCCCACCTTCCCAGGGAAGAACATCGCGAGCACCACCACCGTGAAGCCCAGCATCACCCATCGGATCAGCTGCACGCCATTCTCCGACCCGTCGCCCAGGTCGATCGGTCCATTCACAAGGCCGTAAATGGTGATGGGCAGGCCGAGACTGATGCACACATCGAAGATGTTGGAGCCGATGGCGTTGGCCACGGCATCATCGTAGTTGCCCTTGAGCGCATCACGGATGGACAAGATGGTGTCGGGCACACTGGTCGCGGCAGCCGCGAAGATGACCGTGGTGAGGAAGAGGGGCACGTCCCAGATGCGGGCGAGCTGGACAGTGGCCTCCGACAACACAAAACAAAACAGCGCCACAACCGTTGCGCCACTCAGCAAGAATCCCCA
This sequence comes from uncultured Pseudomonadota bacterium, assembly GCA_913044235.1. GTDB lineage: Bacteria > Myxococcota_A > UBA796 > UBA796 > UBA2385 > CAJWOS01. The sequence goes on along the minus strand of CAJWOS010000006.1, from coordinate 31,222 downwards.
TGCGCGCGCGGTGGTGAGGCCCACATCATCGCCTCGCAACGCCGTGAGAAGATCGGAGATCACCGGACCTGGCTTCCTCTCATCGTCGCATTCGGGTTCTTCCTCGTCGTCGTCGCGGGAGCTCCAGGCCCCCCACATCAGCGCCCCAAAGTACAGGCCATAGATGAAGACCAGCGCTGCGCCCATCCACCAGTAGATGGTGTCTTGACCCAGAAACCAGATGAGGACGATCTCTGCCAGCAGGACGAAGAAGCCGTCACGCACGAGCACTTTGCGGGACACTTCGATGGTGTCGGTGCTCCGCGCCCACATGGTGACCGCGATGATCGCGCAGGCCGGGATCAACACCGCATTGAACACCGCAGAGCCCGCCGTGGTGGCCACTCCACCCGAAAATCCGTCCATGTCGCGGTACAGGAACAGCAGGATCAGAGTGGTGAAGAGCTCGGGCAAGCTGGAGCCTACCGCGTTGATTGTGGCGCCCTTGACCCCATCGCGCATGTTCCGGCCGAGAAAGTCTGCACCGGGCTCAAACAGATTGCAGCCATACATGATCCCGATGCACGACAGCGCAATCATCAAAAATGGACCGAGGGTCGCCATATTCCAGGTCTCCAACCGAACCAGGGCCAACGAGCCGTTCCAGTCTGCTGGGCCCATACCACGCCCGGCGCAATCCCAACAATGGCCACGAGAGTCCTCTCCATTTCTCCTCCGCGACAAGCGGCATGGGCAGACCATCCGTGTGGTACACCGTCGCTTCCCCTGTGCACTCGAGCTTCGGACGCTCCATGAACCGACGAGACACCTGGATCCTGCTGGGACTGGTCATCGCCCTGCTCACAGGATTCGGCGTCCTCCAAGTCGGCCTGCCTACCGGTGCCGCATGGACCGCCGGCGTGACCGCCCTGTGCGCCATTTGGTGGGTCACCGAGCCCGTTCCCGTGCCGGTCACATCGCTGGTGCCCTTTGTGGTGTTTCCGTTCACGGGTGTCCTGACCCATGCGCAAGCAGCCGAGGCCTACGGACATCACTTGATCCTCCTGTTGCTGGGCGGCTTCATCCTTTCGGCAGGCATGGAGCGCTCCGACGCCCACCGACGCATCGCCGTGGGGATGGTGAGACTGGTGGGGGGCGGCGGCAAGCGCCTTGTGCTCGGCGTGATGCTGGCGTGTGCCGTGTGTTCGATGTGGATCAGCAACACCGCGACCACCCTCATGTTGCTGCCGGTCGTTCTCGCCCTCATGGCCGGGTCCGACGACCCACAGCTAAAGACCCCTCTGTTGCTCGGCCTCGCCTACTCCGCGAGCATCGGTGGCATGGGAACACCAGTGGGAACGCCCCCCAATGTGGTCTTCATGGGGGTCTACCAGGAGACCACCGGAGGACCGGGCGTCTCGTTCGTGGAGTGGATGGGCATCGGTCTCCCTGTGGTGGCGGTCTTGCTCCCACTCGCCTGGCTCTGGCTCACACGCCATGTGACCGCGGAGACCGCCGCACCCGTGCTGCCCCGTCCGGGCCCCATGACCCCACGCGAGCGAAGGGTGCTGATCCTGTTCGCTTGTACCGCGGCGGCCTGGGTGTTCCGCACCCAGCCCTTTGGCGGGTGGTCGGCGCTCATCGGGTTCACCACTGCCAAAGACAGCACCATCGCGCTGGCATCGGCCGTCTTGCTGTTCATCATTCCAAGTGGTGATTCCGATCCGCAACAAGACCGCCTCTTGTCTTGGGACGATGCGCGTGGGCTGCCGTGGGGCCTGCTGCTGCTCTTCGGTGGCGGCATCGCGATTGCGAAAGCATTCGGCTCCTCCGGTCTCGCAGAACGCCTCGGCATCCTGATTGCACACGACCTCGGCCTGGCAAGCTGGCCCATGCTGCTCACGAGCCTGGTGATTGCGCTCTCGGTCACCTTTCTCACCGAGGTCACGAGCAATACGGCCACCACCACCCTCCTCATGCCTGTCTTGGCTGCCGCGGGGCTGGCGGCCGGCATCGATCCAATCGTGTGGATGGTTCCCGCCGCACTGTCTGCATCTTGTGCATTCATGCTGCCCGTGGCCACCGCTCCAAATGCCGTCGTATACGGCACCGAGGCCGTGGATGTGCGCACCATGTCGCGCGAAGGACTCGTGCTGAACCTGATCGGTGCCGTGGTCATCGCCGGCCTCACCACGCTCCTGGTGGGCTGATCTTTACGCGTGAAGCACCGCTTCGAGCTGCGCCACATCGAACGGCTTGCGCAGAACGGCCACCACCTGAAGCTCCCGCAGCCGGTCCTCGTCGAGAGGATGGTCGGTGAATCCGGTCATCAGGACCACACGGCTGGTGGGAATCACTTCGGCCCAGATGGGCACCAGCTCGATACCGGTTCGCTTGGGCATGTGGATGTCCGACAAGACCACATCAAAGTGCATGCTGCCGGTGCGCACAATCCGCTCCGCTTCATCGCCGCCGTTGGCCATCTCCACTTCATGACCACGCGCCCGGAGCGCTCGCGACACCATCTGGCGCACACTCCGATCGTCGTCGATCACCAGAACCGACAGAATCTCTGGGCTCGCCGATGGTGCGTCGGGAGGGTCGGTCTGCTCGGGCGACACAATGGCAATCGCCTCGACATCGGGGGCCTGGGCGGGCCAGAACAGGTCGAAGACCGTGCCGCCGGCTTCGGGCCGACTCAGTTCAACCACACCACCCGCCCCCTCCACGAGGTTGCGCACGATGCTGAGCCCAAGGCCAGTTCCGGCTCCTGGCTCTTTCGTGGTGAACAACGGCTCGAAGACACGGTCGATGAGGTGGTCGGGGATGCCCACACCGGTGTCTTGGATTCGCAGGCTCACAGCTCCGTGTCCATCGTCACCCCGGAGTGGCGAGGCGAGGTCGGCCGATGGCACATGCATGACCTGAATGCTCAGCAGTCCACCTTCCGGCATCGCATCCCGCGCGTTCATGCAGAGGTTCACCAACACCTGCTCAAGGTGGGCCGGATCGGCCACGATGGATGGAAGCTCGGGCGCAAGCTCGATCGAGACCGCCGAGCGGTCCCCCATCAACCGGTCGATCAGTCGAGACAGATCGCGAACGGTCTGCGCCAGATCCACGGGGCGCGGCGGCTCCGGGATCCGCTTTCGTCGACTGAGCGTGAGCAGCTTGCTGGTGAGCTCGGTGGCCCGCTCTGCTGCGCCCCGAACGTCGTCCGAGATCTCTCGGACACTCTCGGGTTCTTCGGCAAGCTCCGTGATCAGCTCGGCACCCTGCAGAATCGCAGTGAGGAGGTTGTTGAAGTCATGCGCGATCCCCCCAGCGAGACGCGCCAGCGCTTCCATCTTCTGCGACTGCACCAGCTCTGCTTCACGGGCACGAAGCTCGAGGGTGCGGCGCTCTACACGTTCCTGCAAAGAGTCGTTGAGCTGCTGCACCTCGGCAGTGCGCTGCTCCAACTGACCACGAAGATCCTTCTCGTGGCGAGTACTACGGGAGAGTCGAATGATGCCCATCCCAGCGAAGAGCCCCACCAGGCTGGGAATCACAAACATCATCGCCGTGAGTCGATCCACGGTGTGCACCACAGTCATCTGCACGAGAGCCGCAAGATCCACCGCGGCAACACACGATGCAACAACAGCCCACTCGCTCTTTTGATACACCGCCAAGTCAACCCCTAATCGCAGCGCTCTCCTTCTACTGTAGCGGATGGCGTCGGATCTGACATCGACGGTCCCAAAATGCAACAGCCCCCCGGAAACCTTCGGGTTCCGCGAGGGCTGCGGGTGTAGATGCTAGCGACTCAGAACAGGTAGGCCCGGAAGCCGATGCGGGCCGAAGCACCCTGCATGAGCACCGGATACGCGAGCTTTTCAAACCACTCGGCGTCGGACTCGGCGAGGCTTTGGCTCGACAGCGCAGTGAAGAGCTGCTTGGACTCGGACTTCATGTTGTTGCTGTTGAACACCGTCTTGGCAGCACCGGAGCTGTTGAGCTCAAAGAAGAGCGCAAAGGTCTTCTTGATGTTGACCTGGGTTCCCACCCCGTAGTTCAGACCGACCGCGCCCGTGCGGAAGCTGATGGTGTCTTGCACGCCACCGTCGGGGGAGAGGTCGGTGACCGTGGGGATTTCTGTGGAGGTGTCGATGTGGGTGCCAAGCACGTTGGCGTAGTTTTCATCGATGTCGACCGTAATGTCGAAGCCTCCCTTGAAGATGCTCACACCGGCGTTGCCGTAGACAAACCAGTGGGGCTTGATCGGGACCTTCATGCCGAGGGAGATCGGAATTTCCCACCAGGAGGCGTTCCAGGTGGTGGCCATGGTGCCGCCGGAATAGTCCGCGGGGTCGAGGCCGTTCACGGCAGCGGCAAGGGCGACGGTGTCGCTTTGCTCTGCAAGGTCGCCGAGGGTCCGGGACTGCTCTCCACCGCTCATCTTGCCGGTGTAGTAGAAGCCCGCGTCGATGAAGAGAGGCCAGTTGATCACATCGTCGAGCTCGTAGCGGAGGTCTCCACCGAACTCCATCCCGAGCATGGATCCGCCCACCTTGGGATCGTCGGTCTGGACGTTGAAGACGGAGTCCGTGCCCGCAGAGTTGTTGCCCAGGGTCATGTTGTCGCGGTCGGACATCAGGAACTTGTTGGTGCTGTACGCCAGGCTTGCAAACGTGGTGTCGGCCGTGTCGACGGTGCCGTCCTGAACGATGGTGGACCCGAGCCCGGCCATGTCGGGGCGGATGCCGGTCGAGAAGCCGATGCTGAAGCGTTTTGGGTCGTCGTCGCCTGCGAGGGCTGGCGACGCTGCAAGGCCGACAAGGGCCAGACCTGCGGTGGGGATGAAAGCACGCATGGGGTTCCTCCAGAGCGATGTTCAACGACGTGTGAGCAGCGCTGGTTTACCACACTGCGCGCAAAACAAAACAGAATCCACCAAGCTGTCGCATCCCGGTACCGCACCACTGGTGCACCGTTGTGGTCAGGTGCGCTGCCCAACCGTCATCAGTGAGCCCACGGTTTCCTTCCACGAGCCCCCGTCACTCCCTGGTGCAGCCCGCAGCTGCTCTTGGTGAACCACGGCGAGCCCCGCCGCCTCGAACGCCGAGCGCCAGTCTGCCTTCGACCAGAGGGTCATGGGCACACCCAGATCGTCTGGCCAGCCATGACTGGCCACATTTTCAGCGTAGAAGTCCACCACGCAGACAAACCGTCCCCCAGGCCGCAGCAGTCGTGCCACCTCCGCCAGTCCCGCGGGCAGATCGGGCAGGTAGTAGAACACTTCCATCGAGAAGATGCCGTCGAAGGAACTCGCCTGCAGCAGCTCGGGCTGTCCGTGATCCGGAAACGGCGCATGCACGAACGAAGCCGGGAGACCTTCGGACAACGAAGCCGCCCGAGCCACCATTTCGGCACTGCCATCCAGTCCGAGAGCCAGCCCTTCGCCTTCGCCCAACAACTCCGCGGCCCATCGCACCGTGTAGCCGTTGCCGCACCCCACATCGAGATACCGCATGGGTCGCTTCGACAGGTCCAGCAGCCCAAACCCGCGCTGGGCGTAGGGCCCATGACCGCGCTCCATGCCTTCGGCACGGCCAGCCAGGGCCCACTGATCGAAGACGGCAGTGACCCGACGAATGGTCTCATCAAGGGGGGGGGTGTTCGACATCTTGTGCTCCGGGATCGGGCCCGCGCCGTATCCGGGTTGGCCGGCCCGCCCCATACCGACTGCGTGGGCAAAATGTTCGGACAACACCGGATGTACGATCCATCCCAGCATCGAAGCACAGACCTGAATCCCCTTCGAGATCGGCTCCCACGAGCGATCGCCATAGATCCCCCCCCTGTGGGGACTTCGACAAAGCGGACATCGACGGATCCCCGAAGAGCCATCGCCGGGCGTGGCACCATACCGCCGCCTCTCTGGGCTCAGACCCGCGGCTCACCCCGTCCAACCATGCGATATTGGCCCCTTCGTTCCAACCGGCCCTCGGATGGACGGCTGCGCCCCCAAGCGGGGTTCATCGCCTTGGAGGCACCATGATGGACTGGGGCACCCTCGACGCAGAGTCCTTTCGTCATGCGCTCTCCCTCGGGCTCGGTCGCGCACTGTTGTCGGTTCGTCAGCAAGAGCGTGCGCTCGATCAAGACGCCCTCTGGGCTGCTTGCATCACCTGCCAGACGCACGACTGGGAGCTCGAAGGACACCGGGCACCCTGGCTGTACACCCTCCTGATTGATGCCGGCCTGGCCACTCACTGGGCCGAACCTCTGCTGGCTTCACTGCCGGAAGCCACCACGATTCCCGATGCCGACCAGCGTGCTGGACTCGCCCTCTGTCTCGCCCAAGCCGGTCATGCCGGAGCATCGGCAGCACTTGAGGCACTGCTGTACCGTGACCTCGACCCCTCCCTCACCGTTCCCGGCGCGCGTGAGCTCATCGAGCTGAATGGGGTGGGTGGCCTGAGGGTGGTCCTCACCACCGTTGGCCGGGCCCTTCGCTCCGGTGATGCACGCCACCTCGATGGGATGGGCACGTGGATGATGGCCGCCGAAGACATCCTCGGGGTGGAGATCGTGGCCAGGACTCTCGCCGAGAGCACCGATCCATACATTCAAACCGTGCATGAAGCGTGGATGGATGAACCCACGGAAGCTGCCGATCCACCTCACGGTCCCTCGCTCGCCCCCGAGCCGCTGAGCGCCCCAGAGCGGGAGAGCCTCTACACACAGGTGCGCTCCGCCGCGCTGGCTCTCGCTGCCGGGCGACCGTCCCCACTCGACGCAAACACTCTTGCTCGGGGACTCGCTCGACTCACCCGACATCCTCCTCGCGTGTTGGATCCGCTCCTGCTCACACTCGACCGCCACGCCGACCCTCGGGTGCGCCGTCAGCTGAGCCGTCTGCTCTCCGGAATCCGAGATCCCCTGCTGCGAGCCTGGGCCCTGGAAGGACCGCTCGGACACCCCAATCGCCTGCGGTTGCTCGTGGCCAACTTCGAAGCTGGCGACGCACATCGCATTCGTTCATCGCTGCAGCATCCTCTCGAACCCGACGACCTCCACGACCGCTGCGCCATTCTTCTACGGCTCCATGAGTCGCGCTCTGATGAAGACTGGGCGGGCTGCCTGCTCCACGTCTATGCGGATGGACCATCCAGCCTGCACCGCGAAGAAGCACTCGTTCGACTCGTCGACGACGAAACGGCCCCACCATGGCTCGTGGCCGAGGCCTGCTGGGATGCCCACCCCGCCGTCGCTGAGGCCGCACAAGAGGCCGAGTCCTCCTGAGGACCACCGCTCCGCACTCAGACCGCGCCCGTCTCTCGCAGGCCAGCGATCGCTGCCGCGTTGTACCCCAGCTCCGCGAGGATGGCGTCTGCATCACTCCCCACCGAAGGGATGGGGCCGGCTTCGGGCACGGACCGGGAAAAGCGAGGGGCGGGCGCCGGCTGTACATGTCCGTCCCGCTCGATGAACACCTCTCGCGCCACGTTGTGCGGATGCTGTGCAGCTTCGACTGGATCGAGAACCGGTGCAAAGCAGGCATCGGTGCCCTCCAGCAGTGCGCACCAGTGGGCTCGACTGTGGGTCGCGAAACACTCCTGCATCCGCGCTTTCGCCGCCGGCCATGCCGTGCGGTCCCACTGATGGGCAAAGAGAGGATCGTCGCTGAGCCCGAGCTGTTCGATCAGCAAGGCATAGAAGCGCGGCTCCAGCGCGCACACCGTGACAAACCCTCCGTCGGCACATCGGTAGGTGTCGTTCCAGGGAGCCCCAAAATCGGCCCAGCTGCTGCCCAGTTCCCCGCCGAGAACACCGACATTCCGCATGGTCCAGAGCAAGCTGGACAGGTAGGCGCTGCCGTCGGTGATGGCGCAGTCCACCACCTGTCCCTCTCCGGTGCGGGCCGCATGGAATACCGCCCCCAGCAGTCCGAACAGCAACATCATGGTGCCCCCGCCCAGGTCGCCCACCAGCGTGAGCGGTGCCGTCGGGGGACGATCGGCACTACCGCCATGCCACAGAGCCCCAGACAGAGCGATGTAGTTGGGGTCATGGCCGGCGGCATGGGCGAGAGGACCGGTCTGTCCCCAGCCCGTAAGTCGTCCATAGACGAGCTTTGGATTCCGGGCATGACACACCGTGGGCCCGAGACCGAGCCGCTCCATGACCCCCGGCCGAAAGCCTTCGACCACCACATCGGCCCGCTCAATCAGGCGCAGCACCACGTCCGTCGAGGCTGGATTCTTCAAGTCGACCGCAATGGAGCGCTTGCCGCGATGCACGAAATTTCCCGCCCGCATGCCATCGATGCTCGCGGCATTGGCGTTGCGAGTCTTGCGCTCTATCAGCACCACCTCAGCACCCATGTCGGCCAGCATCATTCCAGCACAGGGGGCAGGTCCCAGCCCCGCAAGCTCCACCACCTTCAACCCGGCAAGCGGTCCCATGCAGCACCTCCCACGCGTGACACCCGACCCCTCCTAATGCTGGCGCTCGGTTCTGTGGGACAACAGTTGGCACCTGCTCCCTCAGCGACAGTCGATCACAGAGTCCTTGAACGAGCAGGTGAGCGACTGACCACCCGCGACCCCCACGAACCGGTATGGGCTCGAGCCGCGGAACCACAGCGTGCAGGGCTCGCCGGGGACGCCCTCGATCACATGCACGGTGGAGCCATAGGTGGAGCGACCGGTAAATCCGGAAGGGCAGGAGACGGCAACACTCGACACGCCCCGCGGGTCGGGCAGACGGATGGTGAGCGCGCCCCCCGAGCCTGCAGCCGCCGGTCGGACGACCTCTGAAGCCACGCGCTCCACCGTGGCGCTCAACCCTGCGGGCGCGGGCTCCGAGCGAGTCGATACCTCAACCGCTCCTTCCCAAGCCCCGTCTCCAGTATCGTGGTCGGCGCCATCCACGGCGATGGCAGGCTGCGCCCAGCCGGAAGGAGGACTCTGCGGCAGCCCTGGGGACAGCGGGTCCATCACGGCCGATACGAGGGTCGCAAGCACTGCGCACACTGTCGCGCAACACATCATCACGACGGCATGGAGCCGATGATCGATCGCGACCGGCTGGACTGTCGGCGCGGAGCTCCCATCGGGGACCCGAAAGGGCGAGTGACGACCCGCAGCCGGCATCGAAGAGGCAGGGTGACCGGTCCCGAGACCACTGCAGGCCGACCCATGTGCCGTGACGGGCGACAGGGCGGACACAGGAGGTTGGCCTGGGGGTGCACACCAGGCCGCTCGTGGGGTTGGCGATGAGCGCGGAGCTGCGGGCGGCGGTGGCGGAAGGCGAGCAGACCCCATCGCGGGGGATGCCCCTTGAGCACAGTGACGGCGAGCATCCGAGATGCGAATGAACATCGTGGCATCGGGATCGAGCTCGCCGTCGGAGCCGGCGGGATCGAGGGGGGAGGACGGGGGCTCATACGGCGACATCTGTACTCTCGAGCTGCAGCGCGGAGCCAGATGCCCCTCGCTCCGGCCTGAACGAACCCAGCTGCCGCCGCTTTCACCACCCGTCGAGTGCGCGACAGTTCACGACAAGTCCGGCCCGACCGCTTCCCGTTCCCCGTTCCCCCGACGGGAGACGGTCCCCTCCACGCCTGCGGTGGGATAGGCCGTACTCCCGTCCCGATCGAAGGTGTGTGTATGGGCATCGTCAACCGGCTCAAAAAGCGCGTGAAGGGCAGCCTCAAGCTCGCTCGGACCATCGTAGACACAGTCAGCGAGGAAGCCCGTCACCCTGGGCGCCCTCCATCGAGCATGGCCAGCAACAGTCCTTTCTGGCAAGACAACCAGGGGGATACCGCGCATCAGAAAGCGCGGGAAGGAATCCAGGCGGCGAAGGCGGAACCCCCGGTCGCAGCATCCGATACCAAAGGCCTGCCCAAGCCCGTGGACACCGAAGGCCGCGACGACGAGCCCTTCTGGTTCCTGAAGGACGGCGGAGACGACGGCTGGGACACCACCAACCCGTCTGAGGAATGGCGCAAGCGGCACGGCGACGAGACCCCTGAGGACTATGGCTCAGGCAACTGAGCAACCCGTCGCACCAGTGGTGGTCTGCCTGCCCGGAATTCGGGGCGACGCGCGCATCTTCGAGCCGCTGACTGCAGTGACCGGCGGTCGTTCTTTCGTGGCACTCGATCTTCCGCCCGGGGCACCGGCGCTGGCCGCAGCACGCCTGGTTCCACACCTTCCCAGCGGCCCGCTCCACCTCGTGACCGGAAGCTTTGGCGGGCTCGTGGCTCGCTTTCTTCCCCAGGCGCGGATCGCCAGCCTGGCGTGCATCGGCACCCTGCCATCCCCCGACCACCTCGATCCGGCGATGGTGCGCCGCGCCCGGCTGCTTCTCCCTCTGCCCGATCGCGCCTTGGAACGCCTGTATGCACGTCACAGCCGACGAAGCCTTCAGCATGAAGGCTTGCCAGATGCTCTGATCCATCGCCTGGTCAGCCGACCGATTCCAGCGGCGGTGCTGCGTGCGCGCCTCCGCAGCGTGCTCAGCGGGTACCACGGCCAGGTCCCGCCGGTTCCGGTGGCCTGGATCCACGGCGTGCGCGACGTCCAGGCGCACTGGTCTCCTTCCGAGCTTCGACAGGCTGTTGGCAACGTCCACCTTATGGAGGTTCCAGGCGGACACTTTCCCCACGCCACGCACCCCACCCCCCTCTGGTCGAGCCTCGAGCGAGGCTGGTGGTCGACGATTCCCTCCCACCCCAGCCCCCCCAAACCTGTTTAGGGTGGTGGCGTGCTTCCCTTCCGACCACCGAGCGTATCCATCGTCGACTCCGCACCGTGGGGCTCTCGCGGTGCGATCGGTGCGATGATCCACGAGCTGCGTGATCTTCTTGGAAATCGCGATGGGATCTGGCAAAACGAACACACCGACTCGGGTACCTTGGGCCGAAGACAGCGGGCCAGCGTGTCGAGCCAAGCGCTGCGCAGCGCCCTCTCAACCGGTCTTTCTACGGAAGACGAACGCACCACCCTCACCGAATTTCTGCGCGCCGGTGAGCGCCGCTGGACCGTTCCGGTCACCGAGCTCGACCCCATCGGCAGCGTCGGGAGCATGCACTTTGCGGTGACGAAGGCTCTGATGTTGATCCGCCTGGATCGCCACCCTTCCACCATTCGCGACACCCACGTCTGGGCGGCCGGCTCGGTCGACGACACACCCCTCGCTGCCCGCGACATCCGAGTGCGCTGCTATGCACCGACCGGACCCGCCACAGGCCACTGCGTGGTGCTGGTTCCCGGTCACGCACTTCCTGCCACGGCAAGCATCGACACCATTCAGGCCCTCAACGCGTCTGGACACGGCGTGGTCGCGCTCGAGCACGACTGGACTCCATCCGCGGCACCCGAGGACCACCTCGGACTGCGCCTCGTGCGGGATGTGGCTGCGGTCTTGGCCACTGCACAGGCACAGTACGGCTCCGACCGAGTGCACGCCCTCGGGTGTTCGGTCGGTGCGAGCGTTGGTGTGCTCGGGGCCCTGCTCCTCGCGATGCAGGGTCGCATTCAACTCCAGGGGCCACCACTCCATCCCGCCGTGCCCGCGGTGCTCGTGTCACCGTGGGTGGGCTCCGACACCGACCTCGTTGCGCTGGGCCAAAGTGGAACACCCCGCCCAGGCCTCCCCAAGCAGCCAGCAGCACTTCGGCGTCCCGGACTCCACGCGACCGTCGCCGAGGCTCCGCAGCTCCTCACCCGTGCCACCCAGCAGGTGCTGCTCGCCGATCTGCGCGTTCCAGTAGACCTGCTCTCAGCGCTGACCCCCACCCGGATGCACATCCTCTCGCACATCGCTGAGGGACTCCGTCCCATCGCGCCCATACACATCCTGCAGGCCACTCGCGACCCATTCCACGAGCCCGCGCTCGTGCGAGGTCTGGCACACGCGCTCGACGCTTCGCTGCACTGGGTACCCGAGCGCAACCACCTGCTCGAGCTGTCGGCGGCAACGCCACCCATGGTCAGCCGGTGGCTCGATCCCGGAGCCCCCGCACCTGAGCCAACCCCCACCACCGAGCCCGACCCAACGATCCACGGCGCCGCTCGCGATCGCTCACTCCGCTTTGCCCTCCTCGCCGCACGATCGACGCAAGGCGCTACCATTCTCCCCGAGAATGCACACGATCACATTTATCTCATCGTCCCCGGGCTGTTCACCGAGCGCTATCCATTCTACCTGCGCGAACCGTGCACTCGAATGTCTGCACTCGGCCTCGAGCATGCAGTGGTGCCCGTCGACACCGACCAGACCGTCTCCCGCAACGCAGAACAGATCCGCCAGACCGTGCTGCAGCATGCACTCGACGGACGGAAGGTCGTACTGGTCGGACACAGTAAAGGGGGCATCGACATCGCAGAAGCGCTGTCTGTCCATGCAGAGCTCCGGTCTTGTGTAGAGGCCGTGATCGCTGTCCAAGTGCCCTGGCTCGGCAGTCCTGTCGCCGACTTCGTGGCCGGGCGCTCGGTCTGGGCGCAGGGACATCGCCTTGTGGTCGAGCGAGCCTTTGCGGGGGATGAACAGGCCCTGCTCGACCTCCAGGAGCCCATCCGCAAAGCCCACATCAAAACCCATCCATGGCCCGAGGCAGTCCCAACGGTGTGCCTTGCCACCGCCTTGAAGCAACGTGCAAGCCTGCTGTCGGTCCCCGACTCGCTGCTCTCGAAGACCCACGGGCCTACTGATGGCTTCGTTCCAGTCGCAAGCGCCGTGCTGCCCGGCTCAGACGCGGTATTCATCCGCGATGTCGACCATGGGGGAGTGGTCTTGCCTGCTCCATTCGGCTTGAGCGCCCACTTTCCATCTGGCGACATCCTGATCGCCCTGATCGCCCTGGCTCTGGAGCGTGCCGCACAGAGAGCCGCACCCTCTTGAAAGACTCTCGCCACCCGGTCGTATCCACCGAAGACGGACCGGGAGCCTCCCCTTGACCACCCTTGTCGCCGCAGATCCAACTTCCGAAGAGCGCACTCTCGCGCTCATCAGCCATGCGCTGTCGTTCATCGAAGGAGGAGTCTTCGCACCACTCCTGATGTACGTACTGCGCGCTCATGTGGGCGAGGCGCTCTACAAAGGCTCCGATATGGCGGACTCCGAGTTTGTGGCCTTCCACAGCCTGCAGTCCACCTACTTTGGGCTCCTGTTTCTCGCGATCACGATTCCGGTGGCGTTTCTCACGTGTGGATTCGGAGTGTTCGTGACGGTGCCGCTGTACCTCTATTTCGAGGTGGTCGCCTGCATCAGGGCCAACAGCGGCGAGTGGTACAAGCTTCCGCTTGCCGGCGACTGGGCCGCTCGGAAGCACCCAGCGCCTCCTCTCTGACTCGATGCACCCAGCGGTGGAATTCGCCGCGAGAGGGGTGTGCTACCGTCCCTGGCCCGGAGGAGCCATGGACCGCGCTGCATACCCGACCCTCGATGAAATCGACGCCACCATCGATCACTGGGTGGCGACCCTGCCCGGATGGGTGCACTGCACTGTGATTGGTCACTCCCTGCAGGGACGGCCGATCCACCTGATCACCATCGGCGACCGCACCACCAATCCAGACCATCGCCCCGCCTTCTGGCTCGATGCAGGCACCCACTGCGCAGAATGGTCCGGTATGGCCGCGGCGATGGATGCCCTCGACCGATGGGGCGCCGAGCTCCAGGCCGGAGAACCGCTCACCGACTGGCTCCGCCAGCACACCATCTACCTCGTGCCGTGCATCAGTCCCGATGGCTATGCGGCCATGCTCAAGGGGGCGCCCTACATTCGCAGCACAATGCGACCGCCGGTCGAGGGGACCGTGCGCACGGGATGGTCTCCCGAAGACATGGACGGCGATGGTGTGGTCCGCCTCATTCGCTGGAGGCACCCGGCCGGTCCCTTCATGATCGACGAGACAGAGCCCCTCCACATGCGCTTCCGAACGCTCGATGACGACCCTGCCGATGCCTTCTTCGTGGCAGAAGAAGGCCAGTTCGTGTGCTGGGATGGCGTGCGCTGGACCGGCGCTCCCCGTGAATTCGGTCTCGACTTGAACCGCAACTTCCCCGGAGGTTGGAAGCCCGCCTCCATGTTCGGCATGGACACGGGTGCGTTCTCCGGCAGTGCTCCCGAGGCCCGCACCGTCCTCGATGCACTGCACACGCGCACAAACGTGAGCGCAGTCATCACCCTCCACACCTTCACCGGCTGCCTGCTCACCGCACCGTACCGGGCCGACACCCCCCTCGGGGCCGCCGACGTGAAGCTCCTCCAGTCGCTCGGCCGGGACTGCGTGGCCGACACCCCATATGCCGCCATCCCGGTGCATCCCGACTTCACGTACGATGCGAAGAATCCGGTAGGAGGGGTGTTCTCCGACACTCTGGCTACGGTGTTCGGCGTGGCGGGCTACACCCTGGAGATCTGGGACCCATTCGCCGCCGCGGGCGTGAAGCCCAAAAACACCGCCACCTTCTTCTCCAACCCGGAGCCCGACGTGCTCCTCGGACTCGTGCGCCGCTTTGCCAGCGAGCCCGGCACCAAGCCCTGGACCCCCCTCGACCATCCCCAGCTCGGGGCCGTCGAGGTGGGTGGCCTCGAGCTGCAGCGCACCGTGCGCAACCCTCCCGAAGACTTGCTCGACGCGGAGCTCGACATCGTGTTTCGGGTGGTGGACCGGGCCCGGCGGGCGCTTCCGCGTGTGACCTGCCGGGTGCAGGTGCAACCGCGCGGCCCCGAGAGCGCCGACCTGCACATTGTGGTCGAGAACATAGGCTATCTGGGCACCGCCGGTCTGGAACGAGCCGCACAGGTGGGACGGGTGCCGGGCATCCGCGTCACGGTCGACGGGCCCGGAGGGCGGGTGTTGGAAAAGAACCTTGGCCACCTCGATGGCTGGGGACAGACCCGCTCAGGCAGCGGGGCCATGCCGCTCATGCCCAACCTGCCGAGTCGCGGACACCGCGCCCATGTCACGGTACCCGTGAGCGGTCAGGGGCCGTGGACCGTGACCTGGCACAGCGTGCGGGCCGGTCGTGGGACCGTGCAGATCGACCGCCAATCCCAGTGGGTGGACTAGACCGACACCCAAGCGCCCCGACTCCTGTGGCGCTCCACAGAGGCGAGACCGCATGGCCAGTCGCTGGGACATCACCCTGCAGTTCCTCTCGGGTCCCCTCTCGGTGCGCCCACCGCCCCTGACGCTCGGTCCCCACATTCGGCTCGGGCAGCGACGCCACGACAACGACATCTGCTTGGCGGCCTACAGCGGCATCGAAGACGATCATGCCGTGGTAACTGTCCATCCCACCGGGAGCGTGGACATCACCCCTGTGGATATGGCCCCGGTGCGGGTGGCAACCGATCGCCCCGACAGCTGGCGGAACCATCCCCCCATCCACGGGCCGGTGGCTTTGGTGCCCGGTGATGTCGTGCACCTGGGTCCGACCTACCGCGGGGTTTCATTCGTCTTCGTGCATGCCCGACCGGTCCAGCCAACACCCCGCACGCCCAGTGCCGCACCGCTCCATGGCCACACCGTCACCACTCGGTGGCCCCGTCGATTCGTGGTCGCCGTGATGGTGGGATTCCTGGTGGTCGTCGCTGCCCTCTTCGGTGCGTTCTCCATGCTCGAGACGCCCGCAGATGACGCGTGCTCAAGACCACAGACCGAACCCAACGCACCCTGCAGCGATGCACGCTGACGCGGCGCGACGCTTCCACCCACGGAGCGCTCAGAAGCCCACTTCGACGCCCACCGTGACCGCACGACCCTCCGCCGCAATGTCGCGGGGGTACTTGGTCGACATCATGCCGGTGGTGGAGTCTGTGTTGGTGGCGTTGGCGTCGTTTCGCGACACAAGGTCGGTGTATTGGACGTCGAGCAGGTTGCGAATGGACACATCGGCCCGCACCCGACCATTCGCCAGCGAGTCCGTGGCCACGGCTGCATGCAGCAGGTGGATGGGTGGCCCATCGGCCAGGTTCGTGTCGGGCGCCCATTCGCGCCGGGGACGCGTTCCGAAGAAATCGGACAGCACCGACAGCCGCAGTCCGTCGACCGGACGAAGCGTGAAAATGGAGTTCACCATGTGTTGCGGAACCCCGTACTGCACGCGACCGGTGGAGCCGTCCACGGCGTTGGTGTAGCTGTAGGTGGCATCGATCATCACGCTGCCCCCATCCCAGGCGGTCTGGGCCTCACCACCGAAGATACTCGTGGTCCCGCCATTTTCGTAGTAGTGAGAGCCCAGCTGCGGATGGTTGCCCACCTCGACGTTGATTTCCTGACCGATGGCCGAGAAGAAGCCCGCTCCGCGCACGGTCAGTCCATCCACTGGCGTGGCAGTGACTTCCGACTCCACGGTGTCGATCACCTCGGGCTGGAGGTTGGGATTCCCCGCTGCAAACTTGTTTTCACCGCTGTTTTCACCGGAGTCGTAGACCCCCACATCCACCAAGAGCTCGCGGGCCGTGGGCGCGCGAAACGCGCGGCCATAGAGAATCTTCATGACGAGGTTCTGGCTCGGCACGAGCAGGACTCCCGCTCGTGGACTGGTGAAGATGCCGAAGTAGCTGTGTCGGTCGACGCGGGCGCCGCCGGTAAGCTCGAGCCAGTACGAGGAGGTCCAGGTGTGCTGCAAGAAGCCGTAGAGATTGGTGATGCTCGCGTTGGGATCGCGCACCGCAAAGTCGGAGGGCGTGACCGGTTCGGCGCTGAAGTCCGCGAACTCACGGTCTTCGAGGGACTGGATGCGCAAGACGTCTGAGCCAACCCCTAGCAGGGTGGTGTGGGCCGCAGAGGGCTGGATCGAGGCATCCACACCAGCCCGAAACCGACTGGTGCGCTTCTCGGTCTCCACAAGGGCGCCGGTCCACTGGGTGGTGGCCTCCCCGGTGTCGGGATCGATGGTGGTGTCCGGATCGCCCAGATAGGCGTATTGGCCGGGGTCATCGTGGATCTGGAGCGAGATCTCAGGACGAATGTGCGCCACATTGCCCAGCCGAAGGTCGTAGCGGGCAGTGGCGAGCTGGTCACGGTAGGCGAGGTAGAAGCTGTCCGAGTTCTGGAAGAGCACCGAGAGCGGGTCGTCTTGCGTGTTGACAAAGTAGGTGTGCTGGTAGTCATACACGGTCCAGGACAGGTCGAGATCGGCGATAGTGAGGCCAAAGCGACCCATCAACGCGCGCGATGGGTTCGACCCCGACACATTCCGCTTGCCCCCAGGGGTGACATCCATTCCGTCGCCGTCGATCTCCAGCGCTCGCGCGGTCGCCCGAATCTCCACCGGCACGGAGCCCATGGTGATGCGGTCGGCAAGCACGCCCGCGGCTCCTCGTCGACCAAAGGAGCCCGCTTCGATGCGCGCAAAGCCGCCTTGCAGATCGTCGGCACGGTAGGTGACCACGTTGACCACGCCTGCAAAGGCATTGGTTCCATACACGGCCGAGCCGGGCCCCTTGATGACCTCAACCTGCTTGACGTCGACCAGCGGCACGTAGTTGTCGATCCATGCATGGGTGTAGACCCCGTCGTAGAGGGGCACCCCATCGATCAGCAGCAGGAACTTGTTGTTGTCGGGCGAGGTCACGCCCCGGAACCAAGCCAGGTTTCGGCTCTCTTTGGCCACAGTGACGTAGATGCCCGGCATCGAGCGCAGCAGATCCGAGAGCGTGCGGTAGCCGCGCGTGCGAATCTCCCGGTCGGAGAGCACCGTGACGATGTTGGGAGCCTGCGCGATGGTCTGGGCGTAGCGACTGGCCACCGTGACCACGCGCTCTTCGGCTCGGTACAGCTCCGCTTCGTCCGGTTCGTTGAACGGATCCACCGGCTCGGCAGCATGGGCGACTAAGGCCAGGAGGGGCAACAGCGTCATGGCGCTGGTGTACCACGAGCGGCGTCCGATGGGGGTGAAGAGCCCCTCGGAAAGCGCTCCGAGTCGACCGGGCTGACGTTCCACATCGGCAGGTCCACGCCCTCTTCAGGAAGCCACCCATCCACCCGCCAGGCAATGCGACCGGTCCCATCGACGGCGACCATGCTCGGAATGAGGTCAATGGCGAAGGCATCGGCAGTCCAGCCACCAAGGTCGACCGCCGCACCGGGCAGACCACTCGACGAGACATCGTCGATGTGGACCAGGCGATGTCCAGCCTGCGCCGCCCAGTCCCGCGAACGCTGAAGCGCCGATCCACACGAAGGGCACTGGCCACCAGTCCAGACGATCAGGTGGGCACCGGCAGGTTTATCGGTCACCCACCGGAGCACATCGGGTGCCGGGTCGCCATCCATCGGCACGACCGATGGCAGGAGGAGCTCGGGCCAGGCCACGGGCTCAACCCCATGGGGACCGCGGCCGGCGTCGATCTGGAGAGGTCGTCCGACTGCGGACAGCGCGAACCGACTGACCACACTCTCCACCGTGGGCGTGGGGGCCCCATCGACCGCGATCACTCGGCTGCCCGGCTCAAGAACACCGCGGGCCGGGCTGTCCGGATGCAAGGCAAGCACCAACGGATGGCCCGCTTCATCCCGATCGAGCCGAATGCCCATCCATGGCACTGCCGACATGGTCGGCACAGGCCCTTCGACCATCCAGTCTGCCGCAGGTGCAGCCACGGGCGCGGTACCGCCGAGCCGGGCCCCCTCACAGGACAGCAGAGCATCCAGCTCCGGGTCGTCTCCCACGAGCGCTCGACCGGCGATGCGCGAGAGGAGCCATCCCATGCGGGCCACCAGAGCCTCTCGAACGGTCCAGTGCCAGAGTTCGGTCTCGGCAGAACGGTACGCAGACTGCAGGGCTGGGAGCGTGCTGGAGAGTCCGGTGTGCTCGGCGGCTTCACCCAGCATGGCCGACCAGTCCACATCATCCCTGCCCGCACTGCGTCGCTCTGCAACCTGCTGCACCCGAAGGACAGCATCCGACGTCACCCAAGCGAGATCTTCGACCTTCCAAGCCGCCTGCCCGATGGCTTCGGTCCACTGCTCGGTGTGCTGCACAAGCTCCGCAAGGCGGCGGGGCGGAGTGATCCCTGCCCGCCGAGAAAGGGCAGCGATGGTGGCTTGGGTGCCTGCAGACTGCTCCGTATGGGCCTGCGCCAGCAAGCGGTCGACCGTCACCACAATGTCTTCTCCGCGACGATCGGCCTCGTCGACCAGCCGATCCCACAGGTACACGTCGGACGTGCGCAGCGGCACATCCGGTCCCTGGTCGGCCAACACCAGATGCCGATGCATCGCGTCGAAGTCTGCCGACCGGGCAAAGGCTTCGCCCACTCGAAACCCGTGGCCGATGGGCGCACCGTCGCGTTCCGGGAAACATCCGGTGGCCTGGCGGTCTTCGGGCACGCTGAATGTGCCGCACACATCTTGCCCAGCCTGCCGAAGCGCAAGGAGCGGCCGGGCGAATGCTCCCGAGTGACACTGGCTCATGACCACCAGCGCACGGGCACCCTCCGGAAGGGGATCCAGGACCGCTTCGATGCCACTCGGGGGCAGAGACTCGTACCAGAGCGACAGCGAGCCATCTGGCTCGCCATGATCGGTGGTGTACAGCAGCAGGGTGTCGCCCGCAGTCAGGCCGGCATCGCGCACGGCCTTGGTGAGGGCATCGACGGTGGCCGGACCGACCGCCGTGCGGGTCCAGCTCGTGTCGACCAGCACTGGGGCGGGCCACAACGACGCGAGGGGACCGCCCTCGTCGAACAGGGGACCCGAGCCGATGGCCCAGCTCGGGATTGACCCCGGGTCGGGCATCTTGGCCACCGATAGCAGGTCTGGGGTGGGGTCGTCTCCGTCGGAGGCCAGCACCTGGATCTGGTCGACCGCAAAGCCCCGCGTGAGCAACGCATCGGTGACCCGGTCCAAGTGGTCGCGGTGGCTGGCGTAGTTGACGTCAGAAGCGCCTCCACCGTTCACCAGAACAGCCCGCCACGCTCCCGATTCCGGAGCGGTCGTGCATGCAGCGATCAGCGGAAGAGCCAGGAGCGGACGCATGGTTTACCGTAACCCGAACCGGTTTCCGACCCCCTGTGCGTGCATGGCACGCTGTGCCGAGCGAGACCTCCCATGCATCCTGGTTTTGTATTGTCTGCCGTCCTCTTCGCCGGGCCCGCACACGCGCAAGCACCGACTGCCCACATGGACACCACGCTCTATACCGATCTGCCCACATCCATCGGGCTCCGCGGCACCGTAGAGCTCCCGAGTCGACTCCGACTTTCGCTCGGCGGCGGCGTGTTTCCCAGCGCCTACCTGTCGGGCATCCAGAGCGTCGCCACCGCTGCCGGATGGTACTCCGA
The DNA here is from genome assembly GCA_913044235.1 of uncultured Pseudomonadota bacterium. GTDB lineage: Bacteria > Myxococcota_A > UBA796 > UBA796 > UBA2385 > CAJWOS01. The sequence goes on along the minus strand of CAJWOS010000006.1, from coordinate 10,944 downwards.
GTCACTCGCCAACCTGATCGATCAAGCACTCTCCCGCGCATATGTGGTCCAGCCCCGCGTGGGCTTTCGTCCATGGCAACAGCACGGTTTTTACTTCGGTGGCGGTGTCCAGCGCGTGTTTGCCACGGGTGCCGAGGCCGGCTCCGGAGACGTGACGCGTGCACTCGAGGACGCCGAGCCTATCGATGCCAACACCGGAGGCTACTTTCTGAAGTCCCGCCTGACGATGCTCACGGTCGAGACTGGCTGGGAGTGGTGCTTGGCCGAACGGTGGATGGTGCGTGCCAATCTGGGCGGCGCCTTCACGGTTGGTGCCCACACCGAAGCCACCCCACTCGTGAGCGATGCAGCCCCTCTGCAGCGACTTCGCGAAGCCGGCCGCACGGCACTGGAATCGTATCTGAACCAGACCTATCTGCAGTATGTGCACACCCCGACCGTGGGCGTGGAGGTGGGGTACCGCTTCCGGTAGTGGGCGTGCCCATCAGCGGTTCAGGCGTGCCTGCCACACGAGGGAGAACAGCGCCGGCACAACCACGATGGTGAGCGCAGTCGACAGTGCAAGCCCCCCAAGAACAATGGCGCCCACACCGCGGTACAGCTCCGAGCCAGAGCCGGGAAAGAGCACCAGGGGCAGCAGCCCTGCAAGGGATGTGAGCGAGGCCATGAAGATGGGTCGAACCCGTGCTTCCACCGCGTTGGTGGTGGCCTCGGCCAGAGGCTGGCCTGCTCGCAGACGCTGCAGGGCGCCGTCCACGATCAAGATGGCATTGTTCACCACCACACCGATGAGAATGACAAATCCGAGGGCAGAGAGCATGTCGAGGGGCTGCGGGCCAAGAGCCGCATCCACCGCGCGCAGTCCGAGCACCCCGCCCGCACCGGCCATGGGGACCGTGATCAGGATCACCAAGGGCGCGAGGAAATCCTCAAAGAGGGCGGCCAACAATAAGAAGCTGATCACCGTGGCCAGGCCGAGCACACCCAGCATGCGGCCCTGCGCCTCCTCGAGCTTTCCTGCTGCACCCGACAGCGACACGCCCACAGCATCCGGCAGCGTGACCTCCGAGAGCACATCTCCTCGAATGACCTGCAGCGCGGCCTCGATGGGCATGTCGTTCGGCGGGGTGACCTCGAGCGTGACCGCCCGCTTGCGCTCGATGCGGCGAATGGTGGTGGGAGACAGGGTCTCTTCTGCACGGGCGACCGCCGCCAGGGGAGCGACCTGTCCCGACGGCAGAGCCAGCGGCATGGCCAGCAACTCGGTGGGACTCTCGGCATCCGGATGAGCGATGACCACCACATCGAGCCGGGGCTGGCCGACCGGTGCCAGCTCTCCCACGATGCGACCGTCTACGAAGGCATCGACCGCCGCACCCACCTCTGCGGCGTGCAGCCCCATGCTCGCTGCGACCTCTCGTCGGGGCTGAATTCGCAGCTCCGGCCCACCCAGATCCAGCGCTGGATTGGGCCGCACCCGAGCCCCGGGGATGGCCTCATTGAGGCGCGCCATCAGCACCTTGCCCGCAGAGACCAGCGTGGCAGTGTCGGCACCCGAAAGCTCCACCTCGACCCCACGACCGCTCGACAGAGAGCGCCCGAACAGGCTTGCCTGACTCCCGAAGCCCATCACCCCCGGTACCTCCCCGAGCAAGCGGTTCACGAGCCCCACCACCGGCCCGATCTGGCTGGGGTCTTCGGCACCCGCGCCCATGAAGCCTCGCCCAGGCAGCGCGGCGAAAAAGCTTCTGGATACCTGTGGCTCCTGGCCACCGAGCCGGGCGATGTGAGGCTTGAGTCGTGTCTGCACGTCTTGCCCCACGGCATACATCTCTTCGACGCCGTAGCCAGTCGGTGGCACCACCACCGCAAACATGAAGTTGCGGTTGCCGGTGGGCAGGTACTCCATGGCGGGCACAAGAGTCGCGCCCACACCACCGGTCGCAGCCAGCGTGAGCCCCACCACCGCGAGACTCTTCCGGCGCGACACCACCACGCCCTGAATCCGGATCATCAGGGCCGCGCGTAGGGCCGCTGCGCGTGTGTTCAGGGCTCCCTTCGAGTGCGCGCGCTGTCCGAGCAGTCGTACTGCCGCCGATGGGATCACAAGGACCGAGACCACGAAGGACAGCCCCACGGCTATCGTGATCGCGACCGCCACATCCCGAAGCAGCTCTCCCACTTCATCCTGCCAGGCGATGATGGGAATGAACACAGCAGCGGTGGTGGCCGTGGAAGCCACGAGCGCACCCCAGACTTCTTTGGTGGCCCGATGAGCCGCCACCGCGAGATCGGACTCTCGCTCCCGCCAGGAGTCGATGTTTTCGAGAACGACGATCGCATTGTCGACCACCATCCCCACCGCGAAGGCCATCCCAGCAAGCGAAACCACGTTGAGACTGCGCCCGAGCAAAGTCATTCCGAGTACCGTGCCGACCACGCATACCGGGATGGCGGTCGCCACGATTCCCGAGGCTGCAACACTGCGGAGGAACAGCAGCAGCACACCCACGGCCAGGACCCCTCCAACCAGAAGATTGTTCTGCACGAGGTCAAGCGCGCCACGGATGTAGGCCCGCTGGTCGGAGACCACTGAGATGCGCAGGCCCCGGGTGGCCATCACCTCGGCATCGAGCCGCTCGGCTTCAGCAATCACCGCCTCGGTGACCTCGAGCACGTTCGATCCCGCTTCCCGGGCGAAGAGCATCGCGATCGACGGCTCACCGTCATTGAGCACATACCGGTTGGCTTTGCGAAGCCCCACCACGGCCGAAGCCACATCCCCCACCCGCACCACCGCTCCATCGGGCTGCACCCGCACCACGAGCTCTTCGAGATCTTCTGCCCTGTCGGGTGCCACCTCCGTGCGCACGGAGAACCGTCGCTTGCCCAGCTCTACACTGCCCCCCGACACATCGGAGAGTCCCGACTGCACAGCGCCCACGAGCTCGCCCACGGTGATGCCCTGACTGGCAAGGCCCGCCGGATCGAACCGCACCTGCACCTCGGTGTCGCGCCCTCCGAACGTCTGTACCGATGCCACACCCGGAATGCGCTCAAAGCGGGGCACGACTTCTTCCAGAACCCAAGTCCGCGCCGCGATCGGTGTGCGGTCGCCGCGTCCGGTGATGGTGAGCACAGCCAGCGGTGGACCACTGGTGTTGGCGGTGGCCAAGACGGGCTCGCGCGCAGCGTCCGGGTAGTCGTCCACCTGGGAGAGCCGGTTTGATGCCCGCACCAGGGCCTCTTCCATCGATGTGCCCACATCGAACTCAAGCGTGAGCGTCGACGCGCCATCCGAGGCTTCTCCCACCATCCGGTCGAGGCCGTCGACCGACTTGAGTACCTCTTCTTGCGGCAGCAGCACTTCCTTTTCCACCTCAGCGGGAGCAGCGCCGGGCCAGGCCGTCGTGACCGTGATCGAGGGGACGGAGACATCCGGGGTGAGCTGGATCGGCAGATCGGAGATGCTGAGCATCCCGAAGAGCAAAACCAACAAAATACCGACCATGACGCCGACGGGGCGGTCGATCGCAAGGCGGATCATCACAGTCGTCCAGATGAGAGGGCGCTCCGTCCTATCGCAGCGTCGTGCCCATGGGTCCGCAGGACGTCGAGTTTGGCGGTTTGACCCGGTCACCCAGCGCCCATTTCCACTCGAAAGGCGTCGTTTTTGCTCCGGCCCTCACGATCGGTGCAGCCAATGCCGTTGTACCGACTACCAACACGGGAGCGTCTCCGATGCCACGCATCCGACCCATCGCTACACTTTTCCTCGCCACTTTCACTGCCCCTGCGCTTGCCACCGAAGCGTCGAGCCAGTCCCCCTACACACAGGTTCGAGCGGCCATCGACTCGATGGAAGGACTGCATGAGCGGCTCAACCGAGACATCGAGCGTGGCCGAACCGGTCCACGCGGCAAAGCGATCGAGTGCCTGACCGAGCAGCGGGCGGCCATGCAGTCGCTACTCGACCTGTCGCGCATCGAGCGAGCCCAGCTCGTGGAGGCCATGGCAGACCAGGACCAGGGGGCCGTCAAGCAGGCCCACCGCAACGTGATGTTGTGGAACGTCAAGGCCAAGGTGGTCGCCGACAGGGTGAGCGGCTGCCCCACCCAACGGGAATACAACGTGGCGAAGGCCGTGGCCGAAGCCGAGGCTCTCGGCGAAGACTGAGCGCGGTGCTTTAGGTCGCACTCGAGGCGGATGACTCGGTCTCCGCCGCCTCGACTGGCGTCTGCACGTCCGGGGATGCTTCCGACCCATCGGCCTCTGCGGACGATGCACTGTCTGACGGTTCCGCCGACGGCTTCGTGGTGCCCATGACTTTGGCCACTATTGGCGTGAAGGCCACAAATAGGGCAATCCGAATCGGCTTGATCACTTGGGTGGCCAAGTAGGCGAGGGCCAGCTGGCCGGCTCCGGCGGAGGCGTCCGTCCACCCCGAGGGGTCGCCGCCCCAGACTCCAACCACGGAGGCGACCAGCGCATCGAGGTCGGTTCCCAGCTCGATCAGGACATAGAACATGGCGATACTGGAGAAGAAGATGCTGAACCAAGCCACGAATGCCGCCACGCCGTAGCGTTCCAACATCGCTTCCATCCTGCTCGGCTTCTTCTTCTTGCGCGTGCGTGCCACCGGGCCCTCCAGGGAATTGCCGCCCGAACGTGGCGTCCTTGCCCCCATCCGTCAACCCCTCTGGCGTGGTTGCACCGAAAATGGCGTCGGCTGCAATCCACCCGTTCCGCGGTTGCGCCGAGGCGTGTGAAAGGTGAGGTGGGCCGGCCCCATCATGCCGAGAGCGCCATGTCCCGTCTTTTCGCCGTCCTGCGTCCTGTTGCACTCTCGTGTCTCGCCGCCCTCTCCCTGCAGTGCGGCGGCCCGACTCGCTCACCCGAGGCCACACCCTCCGCTGGTGTCATCCGGACCGAGCTGATCGAGACGGCACCACAGGCGAAAAACGACTCCTACAAGCCCGTCCGTAAGCCCGAGCTCAAGCTCGACTTGGCCAGTCGTGAATACCTGCTCCGATATGGGCAGACCGTCTGTGCGAAGGGCGTGGAGGCCGCCCGTGCGCTCCAGGGGCCCGCATCGTTCACCGATGAAAACGCACCAGTGATTGCCGTTGTCTACGGCGAAGACGGACGCCGTGCGGCCCACCACCGCGCGGATGCGCCCGATACTGCGATCACTCGGCAGCTCGAGACGGCCGCAGCAGAGGTGTGCAGCGCCAAGAAGAGTGGCGGTCAGCTCCACCTGATGGTGGTCACCTACACCGGTCGGTTCCCCAACTTCGGGGTGAAGGGAATGTTCGACTACAAGGTGTTCGAGCCCCAGGTCTACGGACTGGCCGTGGAGTACGCCGGCAAGCGCGTGGAATACGACCCGGTTCTCCAGACCGAGCTGAATCACGGCCCCAAGTCCATGCGCAAGGCCATCAACAAGCAGCTCGGCGCCCCCATCGACCTGTTCACCAATGAAAACAACCTGATCGTCGAGATCTACAAGGTGGCACACTTCGGCGAACGGCGCAGCGACAGTGCCTTCGCTGACTTTCACCGCGGACACACCATCCTCAAGCCCGAGGCCGTGGACAAGGCGCTTGTGCGGCAGCGAATCGACCTCATCGGTGAGTGGTACCGCAACAATGTGTTCGGAGGCGAGGTGGTCTACGAGTATTCCACCGCCGGAGGCAAGTACCGCAACGAAGAACGCACCATGGTGCGCGCACTGATGGCCACGTGGATCCTGAACCGACTCGCCTTCTTCCTGGATGATCAGCAGCTAAAGGACCTTGGCGAGGAGGTCATCGAGCACTACCTCGATACCTACTTCCAGATCGAGGCTTCCAGGGTCGCGGGCAAGATTCAGCCGTCGGGCATCGTGCTGCCCAATGGCAACACTGTGCCCAATCGCTATACCGCCGGCAGCTTCCTCGGTGCCGCCATCCTGGAGCGAGATGACCACGCGCGGTGGGCCCGCGACGACCGGATGCTCATGGAGTGGGCCATGACCTTCCAGCGGCCCGATGGCATCCTCTGGACCCAGTTCCCGCAGTCGCAGTACTTCATGCCCGGCCACCTCATGCTCAGCCTGGCCTACCACGACGAAAAGGTGGGCGATCCCGCCTACAAGCAGTGGCTCGACAGCGTGTACGACGCCTACGAGACCCCTGTGTACATGATGCTCGACCTCGCGGACCGGCGGTTCCATCCCCTGGCGCCCGCCTGGTTCACCCAGCCCGCGGCGGTGCTGTACCACAAGACCAAAGACAACCGGTACCGCGACTTCATCTACGCCATCAACGACCATGTGGTGGAGCTGCACGACCACAACCGTCGACACATGGTGCACTACGACTACGACGGCATCCTCACCCCCAAGCTCGGATACTATGGCAACACAAGCGTGACCGCGGCCGCTCTCGAGTCGCTGGCTGATGCGGCCATTGTGGCCAAGGCCGATGGCGACATGGACCGCTACAAGCGCTACCTCACAGTGGTGCGTCATGCGACGGCCTACCTGTTCCGCATCCAGTTCACGCCCGACAACACCTACTACATCCAGCATCGGGAGCGGGTGGTGGGCGGCTTCAAGTCCGACATGGTGAACTCCGTGTCGTGGATGGACAACGTGTGGCACTTCACGAGTGCGCTCATCAAAATCCACGACCACGACCTGTTGGCCGATGCACCGGTGGCTGAGCCGCTGTAGGGCCGATCAGCGCTGCTCGAGGTGCCGGCCCAGACCCCGGGCCAGCTCGATCACCGTGCCCAGACCCTTTTGCACATGCGGATCGTACAGGGCGCGCACCGCCCCAAGCGGACCCACGGGCGCAGGCGACACCGTGAGCGCTCCGGACACGACCGACGACGCTTGATCGGTGAGGTCGGCCACGCCCTCCAGTAGTGCCGGGTCTTCGAGCAGTCGCTCCAACGCCTCCAGAACTCGGGGGTGTGTGCCTGCGGCAGTGACCGCCAATACTCCCTGCAGTCGATGCTCAAGAGAGTAGCCTTCTGCTTCCATCTGCGTGATCACCCGACGAATCGTGTCCATCGCGACCGCCGCGACATCGGGCAGCTGAGCGACTGAACGCACCGCCGGCTGGACGGCCGACAACACGGAGACGAGTGCGTCGAGGTTTTCGGTAAGCGCAAGGACCGCTTCCACGGTGTCGGGGTCTGAGAGGCGCTCCAGGAGCGCCGCCGTCGCCTGCATTCGGGCGTTGAGATCGAGGTCTGACTCGCGCGCCGCCATCATGACACGGTCGACCGTGTCGACCGCACCTGCCGCGAGATCGGGGAGCTGTGCCATCGCCACCAGGCTCTGGTCAATGTGATCGAGACGGTCGAGAATTCGAACCAGAGCCTCGACTGTGTCTGGCTCTGCGAGTGCTGCTGACAAGCGCGCAGGCACCTGCAGCACATCGGGGCTCGACGGCGCTGTGGTGCCGGTACCGTGTGCGACTTGGGCCTCTAGTCTGGACAGGCGGCTGTCCATCGACTCCAGCAGAACAAGCACTCGATCCAGCCGGTCATCAGCCTCCGCAGAGTGAGCAGCGTCGGGTTCGGCAAGGGACATGGTGGCTCCTGAGGGGTCATCAGCCAGTCGAGCGACTTCGCCCGCCTTCCCTCATATCGAAACCATCCCTCGGTGCAGAAATCACCTGAACCGTTGCCCGCCTGTCACATGAGGAGCCCGTCCGAGCGGCCCCCCCAAGGACAGCTCAAGGCTTCTTCTTCATGTTGTCGAGCCGTCGCTTCGCACGCTCGAATCGAGCCACCTTCCAGCTCTCGCGAAAGGCCGCTTCCGCAGCGATGCGGTCATCGAGTCGGATGAGCGCGATGCCCTTGTAGTACAGCGCCACACCGCGGTCCCGCTTGTCGATGTCGGTGAAGGCCAGGTACTGATCGAACGCCGACACGGCAGCGGTGGGCTTCTTCCAGCGAAGGTAGAGTCGTCCCAGGTAATAGTGCGACCGACGGTTCTTGGGATCGGTTGCCTGTACATGCTTCAGGGTGTTTTCCGATGCCTCGTACTGGTTGTTGTACATCTGCACCCGCGACAACACCAGATTGTTGATGATGTTGTTCGGGTAGCGCTTCTGATTCCGCCGAGCCGTACGGAGCGCTTCCTTCTTCGCGCCCTCCTCGATCCAGGTGAACGTGAGCGCGAGCGTGGCGGCAGGTGCCAGGAAGAGCCCCTGAGACTCCACCTGTCGCATGTCGTTGATGCCCTGGGAGCGCTTGTCCTCGGTGTCGGGAATCGCAGAGGTGGACTTGGAGACCACCGTGACCCAGTAGTTGAACAGGCCGTCGCCAAGGCGCATGTCGACAAAGTCGGGCGCCACTTCGCGGACCCTCGCCACCATCTTCATCGCCTCGTAGCCACGAGACAATGCCTTCACCCACTCCTCGCGTCGCATGGTGTGGATGCTGTCAATGCCGAGGATACCCGACATCAGGAAGTACTCCCATGCCTCGTTGCCCGGCATCGCCATCGAGGTCTGCAGCTCCGCCTGCGACTTGCGCAGAGCGGTCTGGTACTGACCCTCGAATCGAAAGTCGAAGTTCTCCAGCATCAGCGCCTGCCAAACGAGGACCTCGCCCACCGGACCAATGCCCCATCCAGGAAACTCGTTGCTCAAGTCGAAGAACTGCTGCCGCGCGGCCTTGTACTCCCGCAAGTAGATGAGGTGCAGGCCATTGCGACAGTCGTGCGCGAACTTGGGGTCGAGTCCCAGAACCTGCTCGGCGATGTAGGCCTCGGGCTCATATTCGCGGCCGCTGTGCTGCTCGAGCAACGCCTGGTGGTCGCTCATCCCCGGTGGGGCACTCGTTGGAGCGGCGATGGTCTCGAGTGCTTTCTTCTTCCGAGAGACCACCGAGTCGGACTTTACATCCTCATCGGCCGTGGCCACCGACGCACCGAGCAGGCCCACGCCCAGCGCCAGAATGGATCCGTAGCTCCGCCATGACGCAATCATCGAGTGGTCTCCTGCATCAGGTGCATGCGCCGCGCCACCACGGCATCCGTGAGGGTACGCTCCAGCGAGAGTCCCATCAAAGCATTGATTTCCTGGATGCCCGTGGGGCTGGTGACGTTGATCTCGGTCAGGAACTCACCAATCATGTCGATTCCCACGAACAGCAGTCCCATTTTCCGCAGCACAGGCCCAAGCGCCGCACAGACCTCAAGATCTCGTGCGGAGAGGTCGCATGCTTCCACCGTAGCGCCCACATGCATGTTGCCGCGGTGATCCCCCGGCTGCGGCACGCGAAGCATCTGACCGACCGGCTCACCATCGATAAGGATGATTCGCTTGTCGCCCTGCTTGATCTCTGGAATGTAGTGCTGTGCAATCACGTAGGTGGTGCCTTCGCCCGTGAGAATCTCGGCCATCGACCGAAGGTTGGGGTCGCCCGCGCGGCTCACCAAAACCCCTCGACCCCCGTTTCCATCCCATGGCTTGAGCACCACCCGACCCGGCGCTTCTGCCGCAAACGCGAGGATTCGCGACACCTCGCGCGTGATGAGCGTGGGGGTGATGAATTGGGGAAACTGCAGCGTGAACATCTTCTCACTGGCGTTCCGAATGGACCGCGGGTCGTTGAGAACCATCGTGGTCGGGGGCACGGCATCGAGGATGTATGTGCAGAACACATAGTGCATGTCGAAGGGCGGGTCTTTGCGCATCCACACGACATCAAAGTGATCCAGCCCGATATCGACCGCTGGCTCTGCCACAAAATGAGGGGCCTCCGCAGAGACCTCCACGCGCGTGGCTCGAGCGTGTGCAAGTCCGGCAACGGTGTAGAGGTCGGCCGGTGTGCACATCCACACCGCAAAGCCTCGACGGCGCGCCTCGAGCATCAGCATGTAGGTGGAGTCGCCATCCACGTGGATGCGATCCAGGGGGTCCATGACGAAAAGCGTGGGACAGCGTTCAACCACCGTAGGCTCCTGAGCCGGCCCTCAGGCGCGGCGCGGGGCGAGCGTATCCCACGCGCATGCAAACCGTGAAGCGGGCCCCACGGGTTCCCAGGTGCGCCTACTTGCCCACGCAAAAACGGGAAAACAACCGGTCTAAAACGTCTTCACGCACATTCTGACCTGCAAGGGATCCGAGACGTTCCAGCGCGTATACCACCTCCTCCGCGGCCACCACCGGACCCACGCCCACCACCATCGCTTCGCCCGCTCGCTCCACATGGTCTACCACCCGCAGGAGGAGGTCGTGCTGCCGCTGGCTTCCCACCAGAGCAGAGCCCGCTGGATCGACTGCACCGAGCCATTCTGAGAGCGCCGCGCGAAGGTCGGCAAGCCCTGCCTCCGTGATGTTGCTCACATGGTGGTGTGCTGCGGAAGGCCGCGCTTCGCAGTCGGCATGGGTGGCCACCTGCCAGGTGGGCTCGGGCAGCGAAAAGGCATTGGATGGACGGCGTGGATCAAAGACGTGCAGTCGCAGATCGGCAGATTCGGCGAGCGCTTGGCCGAGTGCAATGCCTGCCGCCTCGATCTCTCCCGATGCTGCTCGCCGCCCAGCAGTGTCCACGAACGTGACCTGCAAGCCGTCCCAGTCCACCGTGCGCTCCACCGCGTCTCGGGTGGTGCCAGGCTGATCACTGACCAGTGCCCGGCGCGCACCGACCAGATGGTTGAACAGGCTGGATTTTCCAGCATTGACAGATCCGACCAGGGCCACCACCGCTCCCTCGATGCGTCGCCGGGTGTGGGTCCAAGTCCCCGCCAGTCTTCGGACATCTGCCGCAAAGGCATCCAGCGACTCGATCAGAGCGGTATCGGACAGCTCTCCAAGATCTTCCCCCGGATGGTCGAGGCGCGCTTCCAGCTCCGCTCCGAAGTCCAGCAGTCGCTCACGGGCACCATCCAGCGCCTGCTGCAAGCGTCCATCTAGCCCCGCACGCGCGGCCTGGACACCC
>CAJWOS010000005.1 GCA_913044235.1 uncultured Pseudomonadota bacterium | reverse complement strand
CGGGTGACTCGGATGACTCGGGCGACTCGGATGACCCGGGCGATACCGGGGCGTCGGACATCATTCTCCCGAACAATGTGTACCTCGATACGGTCGTGGAGTGGCGCCCTGGTACCGTGGGGGCCTCGCGGATCGGCTGGGGTGACATGGTCGACTCGGTCGGCGTACCCATCGAAAATGGGCACGCGCTCGGCGCCCCCACGGGCTTTGGACCCACGCGGTCGGGTCCCCAGAACCTCACGGTGGGCATCGACGGTGAGGCGGTGTTCCGCTTTGCGGACGGGTGGGCCGTGGTGGATGGGGAGGGCGACGACTTCGTCACCTTTCAGTGCAACTTCGCTTTCGGCAACGAAGCGGACCGGTTCATCAACGAGCTGGGTCGAATTGCGGTGTCGGATGCCGGCACAGACTGGTACGTCCCAGCCCGTGTGGTCTACCAGGACAATCCCACACCCGGTGAGATCCGCTACGGATACACCTACGCCGGAGTCGAGGGGCTCCATGGCATCGAGCCCACCTGGGCCAACCACACGATGGCTGTGCAGGCACACATCCTGGAAGACGGGGTCTGGGTTCCCAACGAGGGGGGTGGAAGTGCCGCCGGACTTCACGCCCGATGCACCCAACCTGGGCGGAAGCCGCTTCGACCTCGCCACCTTTGTCCACGAAGAGACTGGTGCCCCATTTCCCGAGGGTGGACGGGTGCACTTGCTTCGCCTCACCGATGACAGCTCCATCTTGGATGGCCAGGACTACCTGCCCGAGTGGTCCCTCGGCAGCCACATCAATGCGGCGATGGCCATCTCGGTGGTGGAGGAGTAGCAAGCGGGTTGGCTCCGGCTGACTCCACGCGGCCCACGAGTGCATGGAGGCACTCAAGGTCGAGGTGTGCGGCGATTGCGGACTCGCGATGGCCATGGGCCTGCCTGTTGTATTGGCTGTGTTGCTTGTGCTCCCCGCACGGGTTCTGTGGGCGGTACCGGTCCATGCGGTCTGGCTGGTGACATCGTGGATGCGGGGCGCGGGCTCGCAGATCATTTCGATGCCGGCGATCTCGAGGAGGCCCGGTCGTCGCTCGGCTGGCTGTGTTCCCGCGATCCGTCTGCGCTTGATGGGACCGTACTCACGGCGGCCGCCACGACCCGGAACCCGCGGGAACACAGTTCGGTCCTGGACAGAGCCCCAAACCATGTTCTGACAGTGGCGAGACGAACGCCTGGAGTCCCATGTCCCCCACTGCCCTCTTCGTGCTGCTGGGCCACGCTGCCGCCACGGCCTACATGACCGGGCTGATCTGGTTCGTGCACGTGGTCCACTACCCTCTCTTCGCTGGCGTGGGCACCGAGGGCTATGTGTCCTACCAGGCCGATCACATGCGGCTGACCGGGTATGTGGTCGGGCCGCCGATGGTGGTGGAGATGCTCGGTGCGCTCTGGCTGGCGTTCGAGCTGCCCACAGGGCTGCCCAAGTGGATGCCGGTCCTGGGTGCTGCGCTGGTGCTCGGGGTGTGGGCAAGCACAGCATTCTTGAGTGTGCCGGCCCACAACGGGCTGCTCCATGGCTTTGATGCCGACGTGCATCGGGCTCTGTGTCGAACCAACCTGGTGCGGACGGTGCTGTGGACCCTGCGCACCCTGCTTGTGGGGGCGATGATCTGGCACCTGGTGCCAAAGGTGTCGGGCTGATGGTTGGTCGGGAGGGGGTGCGGAGCCTCAGTACAACCACGAGACGTGCCACCGGGGCGCCGCGTGTGTGGCATCCTTCTCTGCGACCACTCACGGCGTGCCGCGCACCGAAGGAGAGACCATGCGTCAAGGATTCCAGACTTCACTGGCCACCATTGGACTGATCGGGCTGACCATGGGCTGCGGAGACAAAGAAGACGACTCTGCGCCGTCGAGTCCTCCGGCCGCCACCGCTTGGTATCCGTCCTGCGGTGACCCGGTCTGTGAGGGGTATGCAGGCCCCACCGATGGGCTCGATGCCTGTACCGACCAGGAGGTCGGTGCGTCCTGCGATGTGGAAGGAGATCAGTGCGACCTGCAAGACGACTGCAACGCGCGCATGGTCTGCGCGACGGAAGACCCGAGGTCTGCTCCGGGTGGCTGTCCGGTGTCTCGTGCAAAGTACAAGAACAGCATTCACTACCTGTCGCCCGGAGAGCGGAATGCCGCCCGGCAGCAGCTGCTCGACACCCGGCTGGCCACCTGGCGCTACCGCTGGGACCCACCCTCCCGTCGGGCACGACTGGGCTTCATCATCGACGACCAGCCGTCCTCTCCCGCTGTTCAGGCCGATGGGCAGCACGTGGACCTGTATGGCTACACCAGCCTCACGGTCGCCGCTGTGCAGGCGCAGGAAGCCGAGCTGCGCACGCTGCGCACGGAGCTGCACGCCACACAGGCCGCTCTGGAGGCGCTGCAGGCAGAGGTCGCGCGGATGAAGTCTGCGTCGGCGAGCCGCTGACGCCTCAGCGCCAGGCCATCTCGCCCGTCCAGATGTTCGATGCGTTGCCGGCCTGGTCGTCCACCCGCATTCTCACGCGGTAGTACTCGGGCTCCACGTTCGAAAAGGTGAGGCTCACGTTGCCCGTGCTCGGGTTGTAGTCGACCGTGTCATTGTCGATGGGGAACAGATACGGTTCATTGTCGTTGAGTGTGAGCCGGAAGATGCCGCCGAGGATGTCGTCGTCGGGATCTTCCACCTCCACCGTGAATACAGCCACGATGCCGAGAGCCCCGGCGTCGCTGTAGCCCGCATATCCGTCGACGATCCGCGGAGAGAGCGCATCGTCGTCTCCGGTGCCGCCATCGCTGGCACCGCCGCTGCTGGCACCGCCGGTGCCGTCTCCACCGCCGCCACTGCCACCGCCATCGCCGCTGGAGTCGTCTCCTCCCCCGCTCGACGTCCAGCGGTTGGATGTATCGGAGTCGGCGGCCGTGTCTTTGTCGTCTCCAGTGGGCACGCAGCTGGCGAGGGCGAGCGCGCTGGCAAAGAGGAGCGAGTGGGAACAGGTCCAGCGAGTGTCAGGGCGCGACATGGAATCTCCTGGGGCCGCGATGCCAGAAAGGGCTTGAAGAGCGTACCGCTCCTTTGCCGCATTCCGTGGGTAGAAGTGTGTCTGGGGGGCGCCTCAGTTCGGCGGGGCACGCCCTCGCACCTTGCAGTTTCGGGCCGCGCGTCAGCGTCTTCCGAGCTGTCGGTCGAGCTGCTCGGTGGAGGCGAGCTCGCCAAACCGGTCGGACAATTGTGCTTGCATGCGGAGCTGGTGGGCTTGGAACGGTCCGCCGCGGTCTTGAATCCCAGGCTGTCCCGGCTGGAGTCCCCGATCGAAGACATCGACCAGGAGCGCGCTGAGTCGTGGGGGCAAGGCACATGGCTCCGGCTCGGGCAGCGGCGCCGTCAGCAGGGCGAGCGCTACGGTGGGGCCGGCTGCAGGGGCGGGCATGGGGCCTCCGACGCGTGGGGGCTGTTCGCAGGTTCAACGACGAAGTGGGCTGTCTTCGCGAGTATACTGCACCGAAGCCCCGTCTCACACAGCCATGAGAGCTGGACGGTCAGGCGTGCAGCCAGGCCGCATGCTTGGGTGCGCGTCGGGTCTCACTCCACTCCTGGAGCATCGCGGGCGCAACTTCGTTGAGCATCCGCATCTGCTCGGGCGTGCCCGTGTTGGTGGCCAGCTCGATGCGATGTCCGTTGGGGTCGAAGAAGTAGATCGACTTGAAGATGCCGTGGTTGACAGGGCCAAGCACTTCGATGCCCTCACCTTCGATGTGTTCCTTGGCCCGGTGGAGTGCGTCGAGGTCCTCCACTTCCAGGGCGAGGTGCTGCACCCAGATGGGTGTGTTTTCGTCGCGACCCATCTCCTCGGAGTTGGGCAGCTCGAAGAACGCCAGCACGTTGCCCATGCCCGCATCGAGGAACACGTGCATGTAGGGATCGGGCTCTTTGGTGGATGGCACTTTGTCTTCGGCGATGGCGAGCACGAAGCCCATTCCGAGCACTCGCTGGTAGAACTCGACGGTTTCCTTCGCGTCGCGACAGCGGTAGGCCACGTGGTGGATGCGCTTGAGTTGGACACTCATGGGAGCTCCCAGGGGAAGGATGCGATCAGGTGGCCGACTCGGAGAGAACGCCGCGTCGCTGCTGGTCACGCTCGATGGACTTGAACAGGGCCTCGAAGTTGCCTTCGCCGAATCCCTCATCGCGCTTGCGCTGGATGAACTCGAAGAAGATCGGACCAACGGCCTTTTCGGAAAAGATCTGCAGCAGCAGTCGAGGGTCGCCCCCTTCGGTGGTGCCGTCGAGCAGGATGCCCCGCGAGCGGAGCTCTTCGATGGGCTCCCCATGACCAGGCAGACGCTCGTCGAGCATGTCGTAGTAGGTGCTCGGCGGCGGGGTCATGAAGGTCACGCCTGCGGCCTTGAGCCGGTCCCAGCAGGCGATGAGATCATTGCAGCTGAAGGCGATGTGCTGGATACCCTCGCCTTTGTATTCGCGCAGATACTCTTCGATCTGTCCCACCTTCTCCGACTTTTCTTCGTTGAGTGGAATTCGGATCAGGCCATCGGGGGCGGTCAGCGCCCGAGAGATGAGGCCCGTGTGCTCGCCCTTGATGTCGAAGAATCGAATCTCGCGGAAGTTGAAGAGGTTTTCGTAGAAGGCGGCCCAGTGGTCCATCCGCCCCTTGTAGACGTTGTGGGTGAGGTGATCGATCACGTTGAAGCCGCAGCCTTTCGGATGGCGGTCGACGCCGTCAAGGTAGCGGAAGTCGATGTCGTAGATGGAGCTGCCTTCATCGGAGCGGTCGATGAGGTAGATGATGGCGCCGCCGATGCCGCGGATGGCGGGGAGGCGAAGCTCGCTGAAGCCCGACGGAACCTCGACCGGCTGGGCGCCGTTCTTCAGGGCGAGCGCATAGGCCGCAGGTGCATCGCGCACCCGAAAGCCCATCGCGCAGGCCGATGGTCCGTGCTCGCGAGCATAGTAAGCGGCCGGCGAGCTCGGCTCGTAGTTCACGATGATGTTGATGCCTCCCTGCCGCCACAGCTGCACGTCTTTCGATCGGTGCACGGCCACTTGGGTGAAGCCCAGGCTGTGGAACACGGGCTCGAGGATGCCCTTCTCCGGTGCGGTGAACTCCACGAATTCGAAGCCGCGAAGCCCCATCGGGTTTTCGAAGAGATCGGTCATCTTGAACCTCCGTTTGTCGGTGCTGCGCGTCCGGGCTGCGCGCTCCGTTGTGGTTGACATTAGTTGTACTCGCAACTAATATGATTTGCAACCAAAGACCGCGCGACCAAGCCGAGTGCATGAACGACGACCTGCCCGACGGATCCGGCGTGCTGCGCCTGGACCACTACTGGCCCTACCAGATCACGGTACTGGCCGACCGCATTGCGCGGCGGACCACGAGAATCGTAAAGGCACACGGGCTGAACTTATCCCAGTGGCGGGTGCTTGCCGCCGTCGCGGAGCTGCCGGGCCGCACGTCGGTCGAGGTGGTCCGGGTCACGCCCATGGACAAAGGAATCGTAAGCCGCGCCACACGGGTGCTGCTGGAGCAGGGGCTGCTGCGTCGCGAAGCCTCCCAGCTTGACGGTCGCCTCAGTCATTTGTTCCTCACGCCGAGCGGGCTTTCGCTCTACCATGCGCTCGCCCCGCAGGTGCAAGACATCTCCAGTGGTGTCTGTGATGCCCTCGACGCAGCCGAGCAGCAGCGTCTGACCGCAACACTTCGCGAGCTGGTTCGGGTGTTGCCCGACCTGCGCTGATCTTCTCTCTCTTCTCACTTGATTGTACGAAACCGATCCATCCGCGTCGCCGAAGGCGACCCTGGAGACCTCATGAAGTTGGCTACCCGAAAGAACGGCACCCGCGACGGCGAGCTGCTGGTTGTGTCTCGCGACCACCAACGTGCAGCACTGGTGGGCCCTCTCGCCCCCACCATGCAGTCCCTCATGGACGACTGGTCTGCCAAGGCGCCCGAGGTCCTGGCGATGGCCGCCGCACTCGAAGCCGGCACGCTGCCCGGTGCTTTCGATGTGGACTGCGCCACGCTCCACAGCCCGCTCCCACGTGCGTACGCCTGGATCGACGGCAGCGCCTACATCAACCACATCGTGTTGGTGCGCAAGGCTCGTGGCGCGGCACCCCCCGAGACGCTCCGCACCGACCCGCTGGTCTACCAGGGCGGCAGCGACACCTTTCTTGGTCCTCGCGACGCCATTCCGCTCGCCAACCCCGACTGGGGCTGCGACTTCGAGTCGGAGATTGCGGTTGTCCTCGACGATACTCCCCAGGGTGTGCGTGCCGAAGATGTGGGCCAGTACATCCGTCTCGTGATGCTTTGCAACGACGTCTCTCTTCGAAACCTGATCCCGGGTGAGCTGGCCAAGGGCTTTGGCTTCTTCGGCTCCAAGCCGTCGTCGGCCTTCAGCCCCTTCGCTGTCACACCCGACGAGCTGGGCGATGCGTGGCGCGACGGCCGCTTGCACCTGCCGCTGATCACCCACCTCAACGGTGAGAAGTACGGCGACCCGAACGCCGGCCCAGAGATGTTCTTCAGCTTCCACGACATCATCGCGCACCTGTGTCGCACCCGCTCGCTCTCAGCAGGCACCATCGTGGGCAGCGGCACGGTCAGCAACGAAGACCGGGCGCGCGGATCGTCGTGTCTCGCTGAGCAGCGCATGCTCGAGAAGATCGACACCGGCGCATTCATCACGCCTTTCATGAAGCACGGCGACCACGTGGCCATCGAGATGTTCAACGCGGCGGGCGACAGCTTGTTCGGCCGCATCGAGCAGACCGTGGTTCCCGGCTGAGGAGCGTTTCATGTCACGCGTGCTGCTCGGCTACTGGCGGTCTTCGAGCTCCTGGCGGGTTCGGATTGCCCTGAACTGGAAGGCACTGTCGTACGAGACGGTGCCTGTACATCTCGTTGCGGATGGTGGGCGTCAGCATCGACCCGAGCATCGCGCGATGAATCCCATGCGACAGGTGCCCGTGTTGCTCGAAGATGGGGTTCCCCTGTCGCAGAGTGTGGCCATCCTCGAGTATCTCGAGGAGCGCTACCCCGAGCCACCACTGCTGCCGGCCGACCCTTGGCTGCGGGCGCGTGTGCGGCAGCTCACCGAGGTGGTCAACAGCGGAATTCAGCCCATCCAAAACCTGAGCGTGATGCAGCGCCTCAAGGGTGAGTTTGCCCTGACGCCCGAACAGGCGAAGATCTGGTCGCGGGGCTGGATCGAGCAAGGCTTCGTGGCGCTGGAAGCCCTGGTGGAGAAGGTGGGCGGCCAGTACTGTGTGGGCGATGCGGTGAGCTTTGCCGACCTGTGCCTCGTGCCCCAGATCTACAACGCCCGACGCTTTGCGGTGGACCTGTCGCCCTTCCCGCGGCTCACGGCCATCGAAGCGTGCCTCGAGCAGCTGCCCGCCTTCGTGCGGGCGCATCCCTCACAGCAGCCCGACGCCGTGTGAGGTGGCGCTGAGGGAGATGGGTCGGCGCTGCTTCGCGGTTCAGGTGGGGTCGAGCCGACGCCGACGGAGGGCGGCGAAGCCGAGTGGGAGGAGCAACGCAGCGGCGGAGTAGCGGCAGCCGGACAGGAAGCCGAACCGGGTGGATGCTGTGGTGCTGGACTCGGGCGACGGCCCTCCGGAGTCGTTCGCGTATGTGGATGGCATGGTGGTGTCGTCGGTGTCTCCCGATGTGTCGCCCGCGTTCGTGCCGCCGTCGCCGGTATCACCCGTGGCTCCCGTGTCGCCCGGCGAGCCTACCGCGATGGGGGCCAGCAGTGAGAGGCTGCAGGTGCCGCCGTAGGCCCCGATGTCGTCGGGATCGCCATTGGTGTTGGAGGAACAGGTGGATGCGGATGCCGTCCAGCTCACGCCGGCGCCCACCAGATCGGTCTGGTCGGTCGAGAGGATGGGAAGCGTGCCGAGGAGGGCGTCTCGTAGATCTTGGAGTGTCGCTTGCGACTCGGCCGAGCCTTCGGTGTCGGCCAGAGCTTCCGCGCGCATCATGAGGATGAGGTCCTCGAGGTTGGGGCCACAGGAGGGCGCGGACAGGTCGGTGAGAACGTCCTCCGAGCTGAAGATGGGCGGCTCCGGCAGGTCCGCACAGTCCTCGTCGGTATCGCCCCATGCCTCGCAGTCTTCGGTGTTTGAAGGATTCCACACCCGGACCGCATCCATCGCGGCAGCGGGGCTGTCGCCGGCCTGGAAGAAGCTGTGGGTGGAGAGCAGGTTGCTCAGCTGGATGGTGGATGCGCTGTCCGTTGCTCCGGCCTCGATGAGATCGAGCCTGGGCTCTCCGCTCCCGGAGCTCGGGTTCTGGATGTTGAGCAGCAGCACGTTCGCCAGGAGGGCCTCGAGGTCGGTGGCCGCTGTGAGGACCAGCGCATCGGTGAAGTGACTGCCGACCACGGCGGTGGAGACCATGTTGATGGTGGCGGTCGTGGCACCGTGGGTCTCGATCAGGGAGCCGGTGTCGGACACGCCGCAGATGTAGCTCTCCTGAATGGTCGCTCCGTCGAGAGAACGACTCTTCAAGAGGCTCGCCCAGCCGGTCACGTTCGCAATCAGTGTTCGGCTGGTCTCCACTTTCGATGACCGGCTCTTCAGCAGCGGACGGCTGCCGGTGCCGTGGAGCTCGACGAAGGTGGAGCCCATCGTCGACACGAGGTCACCAGAGGCTTCGATCGCCGGAATGCCGGTGTCGAACCGTATTTGTTGTACCGCCACATTCGAGAGGTTCAGCCCGCCCTTCATGAGCAGCAGGGAGCGCTCGTGGTCTGCTCCGCTGTCGTCGCCGGAAAAAGTGGAGTTGGAGACCGTGACCGTGGTGGGGCTGGAGTCGGCGATGCCCGGGCACTCGAAGAGGTCACCCGAGCTGTTTCGACACAGAGACTGGAACAGGCTCGCCTGCTCGCCGAGCTCGGTCCAGGCGATGGCGTCGAGGTCGAAATTGCCTTGAAACTGATCTTGGTTGATCGTTTCATCCTGAACGACGGTCAGTCGCTCTGTGGCGCCGGTCACGGTCAGACGCTCGATGAAGTGGTCGCCCTCGACGTTGCTGAGCAGCCAGAGTGCATAGGACTTGTAGGGTTCGAGCGCAGTGCTGGTGATGGTGACGTCGGCCAGCCAGAGGCCGTTCCCGGTCGATGAAATGAAGGCGTGGGTGCCGTCGTCCTCGAACGCTTGGTCTGGATCGGTCCACTTTGCGTTGGCCAGTGCGAGACGCGTGTCGTCGGGAACGATGAGCGGAGCGGGCTCGTAGGGATCTGGCGAGCAGAAGGCGATGTGCTTTTTGGTCTCCCCTGTGAGCGCGCTGAAGGGGTTGGAGGACGGGTTGGACCCATCGAACACTACGGTCCAGAGGATGGTCTCGTCTGGGCTGGACCCATTGATGGCCGACTCGAACGCCGCGCTGAAGTCACCGGCTACGTTGGTGAGCGACTGGCGTGTCAAGCCCCAGCCACTGGCGACGTCGTCGAAGAATGCGTCGCAGTCGTAGCTGCTCTGTTGTGCAGCCGAACGCTGGGGAAGCAGGAGCAGGCCGGTGACGAAGCAGATGGGGTAGGCACGCATGGTGGCACTCGCAGATGCTTGCATTGGGGGGCTGTGGCCCTCGGGCCCGGAGCGTGCCACGGAGGAGCCGAGCTGTCCTGTCTGGTCTTGTCTTTGGAAGGTCAAAAACGCGAGATCGATCCCGGGCCCCGCTCGATGTAGGGCCATGGGATGGTGGACGTGTGCGCCCGTTTGGCTTGGGCGCTGCGGGGGACTGCCTGTGGAGTCTGCTCTTGAAGATTCCGTTACGGCACTTGAGCCTCGGGGGCGAAACGGCGTACGTGTGCCCGTCAGCGAGTGGCTCGTTCGATCCGGCTGCGGGGCGCTCGGGCTGCGGTGCTTACCTGTGGTAGGCAAGGAGAAGGCTCGATGTCGATGGTGCAGGCGCTCAAACAGGTGACCGCTCTTTCTCAATGGTCTGATGCGGAGCTGGCCGCGCTCGCGGCCGTGCTGCAGCCGCGCACAGTCGAGGCTGGGTCGCACATCTTCCAGGAAGGGGAGCCGGGCGACGCGGCGTATTTCTTGATCGAAGGCTCCTGTCGTCTCACCGTGGGAGGTCGCTCGGTTCGCACCTACGCACCAGGCGGTCTCTTCGGCGAGCTGGCGCTCCTCGACGAGCGTCCACGGACCGGGTCGCTCCAGGCCGTCACGCCCGCGTTGGTGGGAGGCTTGGGCAAAGCGCAGCTTGCGAGTCTCTCGCCCCCCATGGCCGCCAAGGTCTACGAAGCCCTTGCTACGGTGGTCTCGGGCTACATTCGCGAGAGTGAGCCATTCTTCAGGCAGATGGATGTGCTGCTGATCCAGGATGGTGGCTGCGCTCCAGGGTACAACCCCGTGACCGCTTTCTTGACAGAATACCTGGAGAAGGCTGGCCATGCGGTGTTTGTGACCGCCGAGGGCTTCAAGTCGCTCATCGGCAATCGCCCGACCGACTATCGGGCCCTGGTCGCCGATCGGAAGCGGTTCGATCGACTCGACCACGTGCCGGGTGTGATCTTTTCACCGCCCCTTCGGGAGGCCCGCGGCGCGGACTTCCGGTCGGAGCGCTTTCCCGAGTTCAAGCGACCCGCGCTGCAGCAGCAGGCGATCGAGAACATGCGAGGTCGCGGTGTGCGCGTGGTGGTGGGGATCGGAGGAAATGGCACCTTCAAGGGTGTGCAGGCGCTGGCGGCACAGTGCCCCGAGATTCACTTCTTCTTCATTCCGGTCACCATCGACTCCGACGTCTCTGGGACCGAGTGCATCGGTGAGTTCACTGGGGTGGAGTTCGGCTCGGAAAAGATCCGCTGCTACATGGCCGATGCCCGCACCCACAAGCGGATGTACATCATCGAGATGATGGGTGCGCATGGCGGGTTCCATGCTCTGCATTCCTGCTTGGGTGCCGGTGCCCACCTCGCTGTGCTTCCCAACCATGAATACGACTTCGAAGCTCTGGTTCCCGCACTCGCCGACCGCGACCAGACCGTGATCGTGGTGGCCGAGGGCTACAAGCGCGCACACCGCCGGGAGACGGGCTTTTCGGGCAACGCGGCGGAGCTCTTCCGCGATGAGCTGCTGGCGGCTGGCCTGCAGACCCGACAGAAGATTGTGTGTGAGCCCTTCTCGCGCGACATACGCGGTGCGAGTCCCAACAACATGGACCTCACGCTGTCCCAGCGGATGGCGCGCAAGGTGGTGGCGCTCTTGGAAGAAGGGCGGTCGAGCCTCATGCCGTCGGTGAATGGCAACGAAGAGGGTGCGATTCCGTTCTCGGAAATCGGCACCGACAACACGGTGCTCAACGATCTCGCATCGCTGGCCAACCGACTGTACTGAGAGGGGTCCCGGTGCGTTGCAGCGTGGCTTGGCGGTTCATGCGACCAGCGCGCCAGCGACGAACTCGGCGCACCATCCAAAGCGCTACAAGCGTCGCATCGGGCCGAATGGCGGTCGCTTCCTCGCTCCAGAGTGCACATGGATCTCGTCTTTACCTTCCCAGCTTGGGTGCCCGGTGTGGCCTACGGTCTGGCAGTCGGAATGGTGGTGGTCGCGGCGATCGTGCAGGTGAAGGTACGATTGCTACCCCTGAGTCTGGCGATGTTGGTGCCGGCAGGCTGCTGTGGAGGCCTAATCGCGCCCACCTTGGCCAGTGACCGGGTGGTGCTCGACGACGAAAAGCTCGAGCAGGTGACCGGACTGTGGTTTGCGCCCACAGTCAAGGGCTTCCGGTATGACTCGGTGGCCCGCATCGTTGTGACTCGCGGGGTGATCGAACACAACCGTCGTGCTGTGGGATGGGTGGTGGAGCACCACGATGGCCACACCGAGGTCATCGATCCTGGCGACCTTTGGGAGTCGCACACCCCCGACATCGTGGCGCACCTGGCAGCGCGGAAGATCGAGGTGGTGGTCGACGACTGAGGTCGTGATCTGCCGAGTCGGGACCGGTTCGATGGACCGAGTCGGATGGGATCGCCGCGGTGGGGCGCTGGTATCCGTTACGCCCTGGCGCGTTCTTTTCTGGAGGCTCCACATGTCCACGTCTCGCACCAGTCGGTCCGTTTCTTTTGTGCTCACGCTCCTTCTGGGTGCCACGGGGGCCTTGCTTGCCACCGCGGTCGCCAAGGCCCCGCCTGCGGAGGCCGCCTCGAAGAACGAGGGGTCAACGGATGCTGCGGAGTGTGTGGCGGTGCCGGTGCCGTTCGTGCACAACCCCACCAACATCAAGCCCGGCGGTCGGGGTGGACAGACCCTGCCTGACGGCTGGAAGCCCGCTGGCGGCGCTGTCCTTGATGGACGGCCCATCGTGATTGCCTGCCGCTGACTGGGCCGCGCCCACCTTGCAGCTGCGTCCGCAAACCATCCTGACGGCCCGGCACTCGGGGTCGCTCCAGCCTGACTGGTGCTTGCATGTCCGATCCATCTGAACTTGGGCCCATCAGCCAACCGGAGACGCCCGCTCGAGGGCGCTCGTGCCTGTGGACGCTGCTGCTTGCAGTGATGGCTACGGTGGCTGTGGTCTGCGCAGGAGTGGCGGTCTTGTCGGCGGGCATGCGGTACAACATCGCGCTGCACAAGAAGAAGCGAGGCGAGGTCGAGTCGAACGTGAACGGCATCAAGACCGCCCAGCAGGCCTATGAGGCGGAATTCGACCGGTACGTGGCGGCGGAGCCGCACCCGGTCTCCGTCGATGCACTCGATCCGGAGCCGCGCGTCTGGTCGGTGGGCTCGGCCTTCGACACCATCGGCTGGGCACCGGATGGGAAGGTCCGAAGCACCTACCAGGTGGAGGTCACAGCCGACGGAACGGACTTCCGCGTGCACGGTTGGATCGACGAAGATGGCGATGGAGTTCCGGCGTACTACACCGCCACGAAGTCCATCAATGCGGTCCGGGTCTCGCCGAACGGCGTGCGCTGATCGGAAGCTGTGGGGGTGGCCAGACGCCAGGGAGGAAGAGGCGATCACGAACTCATCGCTTGGCGTGAGGTGGTGGGGCTTGTCGCGGCCTCACGGACCGAGCGGGTAGAAGCGCCGGAATGCTGCACCGCCGAGGCGCAGGTCGTGTGGGGTACGCAATTTCCTGGAACAACATCGGTTCTGTAGGAGGTCATGTGTTCTTCCGGTAGAATGCGCGTCCATCTCCGCCCGGATCGTCGTCATGCGTACTCCCACTCTTGTCTTCCTCTCGCTGGTGGGTTGCTCCGACTACAACTTTACCGAGGACAAAGACCCCAACGACGGCACCTCTGGAGACACCGCCCAGCCCGACGACCCGTCGGATCCCGACGACCCGTCTGACACCGGCGACACGAGCGGGCCTGGTGGTGGTGGCACCATTCCCGACTCCTGCGAAGACTTCGATGCCCTCGATCCGATCGAGGTGGAGCTCAACGACTCATGCGAAGTGGAGTACTCCGAGGGCTCCTTCACCCCGGTCACCGAGTGGAGCTTCGGCAGCTCGAGCTTCTGCGGACCTCCCGCGGCCGGCGTGCTGGTCGACAG
This sequence comes from uncultured Pseudomonadota bacterium, assembly GCA_913044235.1. GTDB lineage: Bacteria > Myxococcota_A > UBA796 > UBA796 > UBA2385 > CAJWOS01. Next base: position 26,196 of record CAJWOS010000005.1, on the reverse strand, counting down.
CGACGGCGACGGCGACCTCGACGATGCCGACATGCCGGTGATCGTGTTCTACCAGAGCGGCTCGGTGGCCGCGGTGTACGGCGATGGCACCGGCCGGGCCTGGCGCACCACCACGCGCTCCTACGGGCAGGATGGTGGCTTCGCCCTGGGGGATGTCACGGGCGATGGCTGGCCCGACGTCATCACGGCCTCGGACACCATGGTGTGCGCCCTCGACGGCAACACTGGCGTGGAGCACTGGTGCAACACGTCGCTGGGTGGTCGGATCGACTTCTATGGCTACAACTACCCGTCGATCAGCGACCTCGACGCGGATGGTCAGCCGGAAGTGATCGTGGGTTCATCCATTCTAGACGGTCTCACCGGCTCGCCCCGCGGGCAGGGCTCGCTCGGCACCGGCTCGGCGCCCTATGGCGGCTCGGGTGCGTCTACCTACGGCGCGATGTCGGCCACGGTCGACCTCGACGGTGATGGGCAGGTGGAAGTGGTCACCGGCAACGCAGCCTACGACGCCGACGGCAACGTGGTGTGGTCCAACAGCGGGCCGGATGGCCTCGTGGCGGTGGCCGACTTCGACCTCGATGGCCAGGGCGAGATCGTGAAGACCAGTGGCATCTATGTGTACGGCATGGAGACCGACGGCACGGTGGTGTGGGGCCCCGAGACCTACTCAGGCAACCTGGGCGCGCCCGCCATCGACGACCTCGATGGGGATGGCACCCCGGAGCTCGTGTTTGCCGCCCAAAACGCCCTCATCGCGATGGAGTGGGGGGGCGCGGAGCTGTGGAGGGCGCGCATTAGTGATGCCAGCGGCGCTGCCGGTCCGGTGCTCTTCGACTTTGAGATGGATGGCTACCCCGAGGTGCTGTATGCCGACGAGACCACCATTCGGTTCTTCAACGGCCGGGATGGAGTCGAGAAGTTCACGTCGACCGGGCACGCTTCGTACACCATCCTCGAGACCCCCATCGTGGCCGACGTCGACAACGACGACGAAGCCGAGATTGTGATCGGTCACTGCCAGGGCAACAGCACCATCGGGGCGGTCACGGTGTACGGTGATGCCGACCACACCTGGCCGGCGGGTCGCAAGTGGTGGTCGCAGCACGGCTACCACATCACCAACATCGCCGATGATGGCAGCATCGACAGTCCCACCACCAACAACTTCGCGCAGTACAACAGCTACCGCAGTGGCGATGTGGGGCGGCCGCCCAACGAGTACTGGGATCTCCGTGCCGAGGTGGTCGACGTGTGTGAGATCGAGTGTGCGGCCGACCGGTTGCTGGTGCAGGCGCGGGTGCTCAATGCCGGCAACATCGAGGTGCCGGCGGGCGTGAACGTGAGCCTGCGGGCCGGAAGCGGGGGTACCGTGGTGGAAGTGCAAGGCCTCTCGAGTGCCATCCCGGCGGGGTCGTCGAGCGACACGCTGGTGTTCGACGTGTCGGCATCCGCCTTCGTGGGACAGACACCCACCGTGACCGCCGACGAAGACGACGCGGGCATCGGGGTGTTCTACGAGTGCGATGAGTCGAACAATGTGGATGGCTGGTCGACCACGGTGTGCAACTAGGAAGCGTGCCGTCGGCGCCCCAGCTGGGTGGGGCAAGGGGGCTGTCGCAGGCCGGGTAGGACGCGCTCCTGAGGGGCGCGTGCCCTACTCTTCGGCCTGGTGGTTTCGGCGTGCCATCCGCTGGTCGCGGATCTGGGTGGCGAGGGCCCGCAGGTCGGCCACCTTGTCGGACTCGTCGACAATCTCGGCACCGAGCAGGGTCTCCATCACATCTTCGAGGGTGACCAGGCCCGAGGTGCCGCCGAACTCATCCTGCACGATGGCCATGTGGTCGCGGGTCTCGAGGAACGTGCGGAGCGCAGCGCCGAGCGTGGTGGACTCGGGCATGGTGGCCACGGGCCGCAGGAAGTCCGACAGGGGCAGGTCGCGCGACTTGCCCAGGGCCAGCGCCCGCAGCAGCTCTCGCATGTGCACGTAGCCCTGCACCTGGTCGCGACTCTCCTTGTAGACCGGGATGCGGGTGTGCGCAGCGAGCACGTCGAGCTCCACCACCACGCCGATGGGGCTGTCGAGCTCCAGCATGCGCAGCACGGTGCGGGGGGTCATTACATCGCTGACGGTGAGCCCTTCGAAGCCGAGCAGGTTCGTGAGCACGCGGGACTCGTCGTGTTGGATGGCGCCGTCGGACTGGGCCATGTTCACCAGGGCCTGCAGCTCGCCGCGGCTGATGCCCTCGGGCTCGCCGCGCGACAGCATCCGGGTCAGGAAGCCGGTCACGAACAAGATGGGCCGGGTGATGGTGGACAGGATGTGGATGGAGCGGCCCACCATGGGGGCAAGGGCGCTGGCATAGTTGGTGCCGAGGGTCTTCGGGATGATCTCGGTGGCCACCAGCACCGCCACCGTGAGGATGGCCGAGAAGCCGGCCACGGCCACATCTTCGGGCAGGCTCTCGCTGGAGAAGGTGCGCGCCGCCTGGGCGCCGGCCAGCGAGGCCCCGATGGTGTGGGCGATGGTGTTGAGGGTGAGGATGGCGCCGATGCCGTCTTCGATGCGCTCTTCTTTGTAGAGGAGCAGCAGGCGCACGCCCTCTTCGCCGTCTTCGCTGCGGCGCATCAGCTCGGTGACCCGCACCGACAGGAGCGTGGCTTCCAGCAGGCTGCAGAAGAACGAGATCGCCAGCGCACCGCCGGCGTAGACCAGCAGCATCGGAAGGTGTTCCGGGTGCGCCGGATTCAGGAAGCCGACCACCAGTTCAGGGATGTCGGAGAGGGAGGGCATTCCGCCCCCGGAAGCGACGATGAAGTGCATGGAACCCTCGGAGCGGCATCCCCATACCGTGTGGTGTGGCTGGGCGCTGCTCTTCGATGGGTGCCGGCTCGGAACGCCAGGGCCGAGACTACCCCGCCTCCACCCCCACCCCAATCGGGCAGCTCACCCCGTTGAAGCCATGGTTGCAGTACCCGCCGGGATTCTTGTGAAGGTACTGTTGGTGGTAGTCCTCGCCATAGAAGAACTCCGGCACATCCACAATCTCGGTCGTAATCGCCCCCGCTCCCGCCGCGGTCAGCGCCGCCTGGTACGCCCCCTTCGAGGCCTCGGCCGCCGCCTTCTGGGCGTCGTCGTACACATAGATCCCCGACCGATACTGCGTGCCCGCATCGTTGCCCTGGCGCATGCCCTGGGTGGGGTTGTGGTTCTCCCAAAATGCCTTGAGCAGGCCCTCGAAGGAGATCTTGGCCGGATCGAACACCACGATCACCACCTCGTTGTGGCCAGTCTGCCCGCTGCACACCTCGCGGTAGGTGGGGTGCTGCGTGAAGCCGCCGGCGTAGCCCACGGCGGTCGACACCACGCCGTCGAGCTGCCAGAAGATGCGCTCGGCGCCCCAGAAGCAGCCCATGCCAAACATGGCCATGGCGGTGCCTTCGGGGAAGGGGGCCATGATGCGGGCGCCGTTCACGGCGTGGGTCTCGCCCACGGCAAAGGGGCGGGCGTCGCGGCCGGGCAGGGCCTTGTCGGCCGTGACCATCGTGCTCTTGTCGTTGTTGAAGAGGCCGAAGAACATGGGGGCTCCTGCGAAGCGCGGCATGGATGCGTGTGGAGGTGGAGGTATCCGACTTCGCGGAAAACCGAAATACGACGATGTTGCGACGGGTCTGGTCGCCAGCGGGAGCCTCTGCGCTGTAGGAGGCACAGGAGTCCCGATGCCCTCTCCCTCCCTTCGCCTGCACCCCATGCCTTCCCCTCCGCACACCCCTCCGCACACCGCCGCGCCCACCGCTGCGCCCGACGCCCCTGACCTCGCCGAGGTGTACGGGGAGCTGCGCAAGACCGCGCGCCGCATGCTCCGCAAGGAGCCCTACCTGCACACCCTCGAGAGCTGTGAGCTGGTGCACCAGGCCTGGGCGCGGCTGCTCAATGGCGATCTGGCCAAGCTGGCCACCGACTCCCCGAAGGAGGTGCTGGCGCTCGCGGTGCTCAACATGCGGCGGGAGCTGGTGGACCATGCGCGCAAGAGGCGCGCGGCCAAGCGGCCCGATCCGAAGGGCCGGGTCGACCTCGAAGACGCCAGCCTGATGGCCGAGCACAACCCCGAGGCACTGATCGAGATCGATCGGCTGCTCGACGGTCTGGCGTCTGGGCAGGCACGGGTGCGCGCGGGGGCCCGCAAGGCCGAGGTGTGTCGCTACGCCTTCTATGCAGGACTGTCGGGCAGCGAGATTGCTACTCTGCTCGACCTGCCCAAGTCTACGGTCACGGCCGACATCCGCTTCGTGCGGGCCTGGCTGTCGGCCAAGCTGGGCCTGCACACCCCTGAATCCTGAGTTCATATGCGCCGCGGTACCGCCTCCCACCTGCACCTGCTCCGGCCCGGCAAGGCCGGAGAGACCGTGGGCTTTGGAGGTGGACACACGGTGAGCGACCTGAGCGCGAGCGGGCCGTACTTGGACGACCTGTTCCTGCAGGTGCTGGAGCTCGACCCGGCAGACCGCTCCGCGGCGGTCATCGCCTTGTGTGAGGGCGACGAGGAGCTCGAAGCCGAGCTGCGGGCCCTGCTGGAGGCCGACACGCCCGAGCCGGGGTCGACCAAGCCGGGCCGTCTGGCCGCGGGTCAGCCGCTCGACCGCTACCGGCTGTTCAAGAAGCTCGGTCGGGGCGCATCGGCGAGCGTGTGGCAGGCCTGGGACACCCACCTGCGCACGTGGACCGCGCTCAAGGTGCTCAAGCCCTCCCTGGTGGCCACCCGGCAGGATGCGCTCGACGTGGTGCTGCACGAAGCCCGTGCGGCATCGCAGATCATCAGTGACCACGTGGTGCGGGTGCGCGAGGCTGGGCGCCTCGACGACGGCACCTGCTTCGTAGACATGCAGCTGTGTGCCGAGTACCGCCCGGATGCGTCGGGCCAGGAAGAGCTGGTGGTGGGGCATCCGCTGTCCGACGAGGTGGGGGCACTGGAGCCGCTCGAAGCCGCGCGCGTGATGGCAGAAGCCGCCCGCGGCGTGGATGCAGCCCACCGGGTGGGCGTGCTGCACCGTGACCTGAAGCCGGCCAACCTGCTGGTGCAGCCGGTGAGTCGCCGGGTGCTCGTGACCGACTTCGGGCTGGCCCTCGCGCAGGTGGCCCCCGCGGCAGGACCAGGCAACCGGGGCACCGAGACGGTGTCGGTGGCGTGCGACGGCCCGGCAGGGCGTGTGGTGGGCACGCCGGCCTGGATGGCGCCGGAGCAAGCACGGGGAGAACCGCCCACGCGCGCGAGCGACGTGTATGGACTGGGGGCCACGCTCTACACCATGCTCACGGGGGCACCGCCCTATCGGCCGCGCGAGCCCAAGGGCATGGGCGGCACGATGGACGTGCTGCTGCAGGTGCGAGGTGGACCGCCGCCCCCCCTGGAAGGCCCTACGCGGCTGGTGCGCATCGTGGAGCGGGCCATGGCGCGAGAACCGGCGCGTCGCTACCCCACAGCGGGTGCGCTGGCGGCCGATCTGGAGCGCTTCGTGGGTGGATTTCCCACGTCGAACGACGGCCCGCGGCCGATGCTGCGGATGGTGCTGGCGGCGCGGCGCAACAAAGAGACCGCAGCCACCTTGGCGATTCTGGCAGTGGCCCTTGCCGTGTTTGCCGGCTTTGTGCAGCAGCTGGAGCTGCGCCGCCAGAGCCTCATGTTGGAGGTCGAGGCGGCGGAAGCCCACCGGGTGGAAGCGGTGGCGGCGGAAGCAGCGGCGGTCGCGGCCCAGCGCAGCGCCGAAGCGGAGCGCCTGAACGCGGAGACCGCTCGGGCGGATGCGGAGGCCGAGGCCGATCACGCCCGGCGGGTGCAGCAGTCGGCGGAGCGCCAGAAGGCGGCGGCCGAGCGGGCACGACAAGCAGCAGAGGCCGGTCAGTCAGCCGCGGAGCAGCTCGCCGCCAGTGAGCTCCGGGCCCGGCAAGATGCCGAACAAGAAAAAGCTCTGGCCCACGCCGCTCGGCTCGACACACAGCAGCGCCTCGAAGGGTTGGCCACGCAGCTGGCCGAGGCCGAGGCCGGACGTGCGCGCGCCGAAGCCCAGGTGCAGGCGGCCGATACCGTGCGTCGAGAGCTGGAGCAGCGACTCTCAGACGAGGTCGGGCTGCGGATTGGTGCAGAGACTGCGCGCGCGATTGCCGAGAATGAGCGGGATGTGGCCCGGGCCGAGCTGGCGGCGCGGGCGGCTGCTGAGCGCGCGGAGGCAGTCGAGGCCGCAGAGACGACGCCACCGAGCGGGGGCGTGCCCTGAGGCCGAGCAGGGCCTCAGGCGGTGAGGTACATCACCAAGGTCATCATGAAAACAGCGACGGCACCAAGTCCGAGCACGGCATCGGTGATGCGTTCTGCGGCGAGGTCGATGTTGGCTGTGGCGGTGTTGCGGTTCATGCTTTCTCCAGGGGTTGAGTCTGGTGCAGGGGTCGAAAGACTTAGAAGGCTTGACCTGTCCAGTCCTTACCTTGAACACGTATGAACGTCGGAAACATTCGACAGTGTCACAATAATATCAACAAAGCGGAAAATGACCTCAAGTACGCATTGTTGGGGTCGATTGACAAAGTTTTTTTTGGATCGTTCGCGTCATTTTTGCGACAGAGACGACGCAGAAGCGACGATTTAGGGGGGGGTACCGGTCATTTTTGGACAAGCAGACGGCAGAGCCGGTGCCTCCTTCCGACCGCCGGAGGAGGCACCGGCCGTCCTTCCCCCGAGCGGCGGGGGAGGCGTGGCACAGGTGGCAGACCAGAGGGGCCGATCAGCGAGCAGGCACATCTTCCGGCGCGGGGTCGGGGCTCGGTGCAGTTGCGGCACCGGGCTCCGGGTAGCCAATCAGATCCTGGTCCTCTTCGTCATCTCCTGACCACTCCTCGCCGAAGAAGCGTGCCTGGACGTCGGCCGCGAACGTGCAGGCGTCGTATCCATTCGACACGGTCAACACGATCAGGCCGTCCATTGTCTCCGCATCGCGAATGTCTGCGTCGAACGAGATGAACACACCCTGCTCTGCGGGCGGCTCGACCTCTTCGCAGGGCGGTGGGTCGGAATGGGGGCTGCGATCTTCGCCTTCATCCGTGTGGTCGTCGCCTGCGTCACTGCCATCCGAGCCGGTGCTTTCCTCGCCTTCGTCACAGGAGACGACGGGGGACTCCAGTTCCGCAGTCTCTTCTTCCAGCTCCACCTCGACCTCTGGGTCGTAGTGGTGGGGATCGGCATCGCCTTCGGCCCAGCCCCAGCCGAGGTACCCGGAGTATTCCGCGTCGGCCCAGGCCTCGCCGTCCGCGTGTCCGCCGAAGAGGTCCACCTGGAAGATGGACAGGGCCAACGCACCGTTGGCTTCTGTCTCCACATCCATGCGAAGCACCCGGCCCACCGCCTCTTCTGCGATGTAGGAGCAGTAGCCATCCGCTTGAACATCAGCGAGGTGCAGACCCCAGACACCAGAGGCCGGGGTGGGCGACTCGGGTTCCTCGGCGGGACTGATGGGCTCGATGACGGGACAGCCGCCGAGCATTCCTGCCACAGTGATCAGCGAAACAGCACGGAAGAGAGAGGGTGCAGACTTGGACATGGTGTACCTCCAGGGTATGCCAGGCGGAGGTGCACGTACCGTGCCAACATCGAAAATTAACTATTTATAGAGTCTTGCGAATTTGCAGTGCACGGAGACCCCTGAATTGAGAGACATTTAGGTCTGGGGAGGTTCTGTGTTGGGATGTGCAGAAATGCGATACTTTTTTCGAAATTGCTCCATTTGACGGGGACCAAGCCGGAGCCTGGATGGGCTCCAGGCAGAAACCGTCGGGGGAGCGGGACGGCGACATCCCCGATCGCAGGTGGACGGAATACGGGATTGGTGCTTTCGGAGGCACCGTGCTCCATACCGATCCCCGGTTCGTCGAGTCGGTCACCAGCGTGGTGGCGGAGATCGAGCGCACCACCTCTGCAGAGGTGGTGGTCGTTGCGGCTGGCCGTTCCCACTCGCATGCGGCGCTCGGCGTGCGGTGTGGTGTGGTCGCGGCCTGGCTGGCACTCCTGTGCATGGTGGTCGTGCCCTGGGAGTTTTCGCCGGAATGGATGTTGCTGGAGCTCCCGGTGCTCGGTGGGCTGGTGGCGTGGTTCGTGCCACGCTCGGAGCGGGTGGTACGCACGCTGCTCCCCTCGGCGCGGGCCCAGCGATTGGTGGCGAGGGCAGCGGCGGCAGCGTTCACCGAGGAAGTGGTGCATGGCACTCGGGATCGCACCGGTCTGCTGATCTATCTGTCCGGCGTCGAAAACCAGGTGGCGGTCATCGCGGATGGAGGCATCGAGGCGTGCGTGCCGCCAGGGGAATGGGCAGCACTGCCCTGGTGTGGCGCTCCGGCCCGGCCTGGTCCGAAGGAGCTCGATGCGTTTCTCGAGGGAATGCGCGCCATCGGGCAGACCTTGGCCGCGCACCTGCCAGCCGATCCCGACGACAACCCCGATGAGCTGCCCGACGCTCCGCGGGTGCGGCCATGAACCGCGGCTGGATTTCAGTGGCACGTGCCGGTGCACAACGCCTGGCCGGCTTCGCTCATCGCCATCGCCGGTGGTGGACCACGGGCCTTGTCTTGCTCTTGCTGGTGGCGAGCGTGGCGGAAGCCCGGGTGGGTGGTGGCCAGTCGTATGGCGGTGGCGGCGGGCGCAGCAGTGGCGGTGGCGGCGGTGGCGGCGGTGGTGGCGGCGACGGCGCTGGAATCCTCCTGTGGCTGCTCCTGAAGCATCCGGTCATCGGCATCCCCACCCTGGTGATCGTGGTGGGCTACTACCTCTACACCCAGAAGCAGAAGCTCGGACAGGTGCGCACCGTGGTCGACCATGGAACCCCGGGCCGCGCGCGTCCAGCCCGGCTTGCGGCCCGGTCCCCCCGCGAGCGACTGGTCGCAGTCGATGCGGGCTTCTCCGAGACCCTCTTCATCGACTTCTTCCAGCAGGTCTACACCACAGCACGCCAGCTCGCGCCCACGGGCACGACCGCGTCGCTCAACCCCTGGATGACCGAGACGGCACTTGGCCGGCTGACGGCCACGAGCCCAGCGGTGGTGCACGACGTGATCTTCGGCTCCACGCGACTGGCCGATGTGTCGGTCCACAAAAAACGAGTGCGCGCCGATGTGGTGTGCGAGGTGAACCTCGTAGGGGCCGACGCCAGCGGCGAAGCGCGACAGTGGCTCCGCCAGGAGATCTGGACCCTTGGTCGGCGGGAAGGCGTGACCTCGCCAGGGCCCGACCGCATGCGGGTGCTGTGCTGCGCATCGTGTGGCGACCCGTCGGAGCCTGCGCTCGACGGCACCTGCTCGAGCTGCGGCAGTGTGCGCACGGGTGGCGAGACGCAGTGGGAGGTCGAGGCGATCCGGGTCACGATGGAGCGGCCGCTGCCTTCGATCGATCTGCACCTGGGCGGCGGCATCGAGGCGGGCACACGTCGCCCCACGGTGTTTTCACCGGATCTGGCCGTGGAAAAGCGCGGGTTCATCAACCGGCATCCGCAGTTTTCGTGGGCCGACTTCGAGTCGCGGGTGCGCCTGGTGTTCGTGAAGATGCAGGAGAGCTGGTCGGCACGCCGCCTCGAGGATGCCCGTGCCTTTCAGACGGATGCGCTGTTTCAGGTGCACCGCTTCTGGATGGCCCGCTACGAGCGGGGTGGTCTGTTCAACCGCATGAGCGACATCAAGGTCACTCGGGTGGATGTGGCGAAGGTCCAGCGCGATGCATGGTTTGAGGCCATCACCGTGCGGGTGTTTGCGAGCATGCGTGACTGGACCCAGCAGGGCGTAGACGGTGCAGTGGTGGGGGGCAGTCGCACCACGCCGCGAATCTTCAGCGAGTACTGGACCTTCGTGCGCACGATCGGGAGTGCGCAGGGGGTCACCGCACACACGCTCGACCAGTGCCCCAGCTGTGGTGCGCCGCTCGATCAGGTGAGCATGGCTGGGGTGTGTGGCTACTGCGAGAGCAAGATCACCGGCGGTGACTTTGACTGGGTGCTCTCGCGCATCGAGCAAGACGAAGCCTACCGGGGCTGAGCGGCCGGCCGCTCCGGGAGCTCAGTCGGGGTGGATCACGCAGCCGCCCACAAACACACTGCGCCACTTGTGCCGGAGCGCGGCGTCCCAGTCCGAGAGCGGAAAGGCCGGACCCACATGGGGCACGATGCGCCCGGCCTCCACCTGATCGAAGATCCACTGCAAGCGCCGGGGCCGGAGTGTGGCGTCGTGCTTTGTGGCGATCACAGCCGGGCAGCCGAGGATGTCGAGCCCTTTCATCTGGATGATGTTGGTGGGCAGCTGGTTGGCACGAGGCGCACCACGCTTGCCCTTGCCGCGGGCCACAAACGGGGTGGCGGCCCAGCCCACAATGCACAGCTTGCCGCCGAAGCGAAGGCACCGCAGGCTCTCGACCGAGATGTCTCCGCCCACGCCATCCCAGACGATGTCGGCGCCACGGCCATCGGTGAGGGCCTTCACATCGGTGCGAAACCGCCGAACACTGCCGTCGTCGTCGACGGTTTGAATGGTGTGGTCGGCACCCAGCTTGCGAAGCTGGGCAAGCTTTTCGGGGCTGCGGCCGGTGGCGATGACCGTGGCGCCGTGGAGCTTTGCCAGCTGCACGCCGGCGAGTCCGGTGGAGCCGCTCGCGCCGTGGATCACCACCACGTCGCCCTCTTGTACACCGCCCCGGTCGACGAGCACATGGTAGGCCGTCTCATAGTTGCCGAGCAGGTTTACGCACTGGTCGAGCGACAGGTTGTGGGGCGCAGGAATTGCTGCGTGCTCAGGAATCACCACCCAGGTGGAGAAGCCGCCGTAGCGCTGGTGGGGGCCGGAGGAGCGGGGCCCGGCCGAAAAGCCGTCGGCCAGCACCCGGTCTCCCACCGAGACCCGCCGCACCGCTGCACCGGTCCAGGCCACCTCGCCGCCAAACTCGAGCCCCGGGGTGTAGGGCGGGGCCACCATGTGCTGGTACTGGCCGCTCATCATGAGCAGATCCACCCAGCCCACCGCACAGGTGCGCACCCGAAGCACCACGTCGGTGTCGGCGAGCGTGGAGGGGTCGGGGGCGGGCTGTGCTTCGAGGTGGACGTGGTGCGCGAGCGCGTCGAGGGGGGTCTCGCCGTATTCGGAGACCACCACGTGTTGTCCGGCGGGGCCGATGGAAGCCGTCATGGGGGCACTCTGGGAGGAGGAGGGGGTCAGAGGAGGGCTGGAGACTGCAGGTGCAGGTCGGCGACCTGGGTGCGCACGGCGCGCATGAACGCTGCGCCGGGATCGATCTTGGTGGTGCGGTAGGTGGGATCGCGCTCAGCGAAGAGTGGCGTGGCTTCCATCTTGCGGTACTCGTGGTGCCCGAGGAGCCAGCGGATGGTGGGGTACCGCTCCACCAGCAAACGTACGAGCACGCTGTTGCGGTCGACCTGCGCACGGGTGAGCGGCGCGCGGGAGTCTCCGCCGAGGGGTCCATCAGCGGTGTTTTCAATCCCGATGGCGCAGTGGTTGAGACCGATCACATGCCGACAGATGCGGGTGTCGGGCAGCAGCCTCCAACAGATGCCGTCGCGTTCCACGAGGAACGGAACCCCTACATTGAGTGCGCCAGCGCCCTGCAGCTCGGGACGGCCGCTGAGGGTGGCGGAGGCGAAGGTGTTCCAGACGCCGTTGCTGCTTGAGGAGCCCGTCCAGTGGAGCACGATGGCCCGAGGGGTCATGTGCACCACCTGGGGGTCGTGCGGGTGGTCTTTGGGCAAGTGCGCGGCCAGGTAGGCGCGCGTGAGGTCTTGTCGACGGGCTTCGTGGGGCAGGATGCGCGGCAGGACCCACCTGGGGTCGCTCGGCGCGGCGAGTGATGCGCGGCCGACAAGCCCGGTGGCGATACCGGCTCCGAGCACCGCACGACGGCTGCAAGGGCCTCGAAGGCCGGTATCGAAGATGGACACGGGCATCGACACGCAGCGAGCTCCGGGTGCGTGGGTGTTGCACCTCGACCATACTCCCCGCTGCATCCCCGTGCCGAGTGCCACCGATGAGAGCCGGGTTCGCGGCGCCTTGCATCCGCAAGGCTGCTTGGAAAATGACAGGGGATGCCACTTCGCACCATTTCGCATCGCGTTGGGCTACACTTGGGGCTTGTCGAGGTCTGCATGCTCTCCTTTCGCTTCCCGCGCTGCGCGACGCTCGCCTTGGCGATGGTGTCTGCACTCGCGTGCGACCCGGATGCGGAGTCGAAGCCCCTTCCGCATGGCGACCGGGGTGCTGCGCCGGAGGTTGGTGTGCCCGCACCCCGCCTCAAGCGCCTCACCGCGCCGCAATATCGGCGCATCATCGCGGATGTCTTCAGTCCCGACGTGCTGTTGCCGGCCACCCTTGAGACCGACGAGCGCATCGAGGGCCTGTTCCAGGTGGGCGCCGCCAACACCACGATCAGCAGCTACGGCGTGGAGAAGTACGAGGGTGCGGCGTACGACATCGCGGAGCAGGTACTCACCACGGCAGCGATGCGGTCTCGCTGGGTGGACTGCAGCGGCGAGACCATCGACGAAGTCTGCGCCACCGATGCCCTCGATGCCCTCGGGCAGCGACTCTGGCGCCGACCGCTCTCCGATGCGGAGCTCGCCACGGTGACCGACCTGGCCTTGCTTGCCGCCGACACCCTCAGCGACTTCGACTCGGGGCTCGAGTACGGCATCGCCGCTCTTCTGATGAGTCCACATTTTCTGTACCGGGTGGAGCTTGGCGATGGTCCGGAGGCGCCAGCCGGCGGCTACGACGACTGGGAGATGGCGAGTCGGCTGTCGTTCTTTCTGTGGGACTCCACGCCGGATGGCGCCCTGCTGGAAGATGCAGAGGCCGGCCGCCTCACCGACGAAGCCACACTCAAGGCGGTCATCGACCGGATGCTCGCCGATCCCCGCACCCGCGAAGGCGTGGGGGCTCTCTTCTCGGAGATGCTGCACCTCGATGAGCTCGACAGCCTCACCAAGGACCCCAACGTCTTTACGTACATGAGCGACGAGCTCGGGCCGAGTGCCCGCACCGAGACCCTCTCGGTCATCGAGCGACACATCTTCGATGATGATGCTCCCTACCCGGTGCTCTTCACCACCCGTCGCACCTTCGTGGATCGCACGCTGGCCGCTCTCTACAACGTGCCCGCCCCCACACCCGAGGGCTTTGGTGCGCTGGAGCTTCCCATTGAGAGTGGTCGCCGGGGCCTCCTCGGCCACGCCAGCTTTCTCGCTCTGCAGGCCCATGCCGCGAGCACCTCGGTCACCCGACGGGGCATCTTCGTGCGGGAGGTGCTGCTATGCACCACCATCCCCGAGCCGCCGGCCAATGTGAACACCTCGATTCCAGAAGTGGCGGAAGACGCCCTGACGATGCGGGAACGCATTGCCGTTCACCTTGAAGATCCCACCTGCGCGGGCTGTCATCGCATCACCGATCCCATCGGGCTCGCATTCGAGAACTTCGATGGTCTCGGACAGTGGCGCGACACGGAAAATGGGGCGTGGATCGACCCGGCGGGCAACCTCGACGGCACCGACTTTGTCGACGCCTGGGAGCTCGGGGGAGTGGTGGCCGGTCATCCCGTGCTCACTCCCTGTCTCACTGAGACCCTCCTGCAGTACGCCACCGGCGCATCGGTCGAAGAGCTCGACGAAGCTCTGATCGACTGGCATGCCGAGGGCTTTTCTGACGCCGACCATCGCGTGCTGTGGCTCCTGCGCGACGTTGCCCTCAGTCCGGCCTTCCGCGGCCTCGGCTCGGTGGAGTGACCATGAAGCCTCCAAAGTCTCGCTTCTGGCTGCCTGCCGCTCGCACCTGGAATCCCTCACGGGGCGCTCTCTCACGGCGGTCTGTGTTGCGGGGAGTGGCGCGTGGCGCAGCCGTGGCCATCGGTCTGCCTCCGCTTCAGGCGATGTTTGATGGGAATGGCGCGGCATATGCCTGCGATGGGATTCTTCCAGTTCGCTTCGGCCTGTGGTTCTGGGGCAATGGCAACCTCCCCGACCGTTGGGTTCCCGACGAGACTGGGGATGGCGACGCCTGGGCGCTCTCCGAGCAGCTCGCCCCGCTCGCCGCCCACAAGTCCAAGCTGCTGATTCCCACGGGGCTCGACTGCAAGCTGGACAACACCTCTCCCCATGGCAGTGGTCTCGCGGGGATCTTGACCGGTGTGCCACGGGTGAGCTTCGGCATCGGTGGGCCCACCATTGACCAGGTCATCGCCCAAGGCATTGGCGGCGACACGATCTACCGCTCGATCCAGACCGCTGCGTCCGACACGAGCGGCGAGAGCTGGAACGGTCCCAACAGCCGCAATCCCGCGGAAACCGACCCCTACGCCTTCTATGCTCGAATGTTCGGCGACACCTTCGTGGCGCCGGGTGAAGACGCCACCGTCGACCCTCGCCTCGGACTGCGGCGCAGCGTTCTCGACGCCGTGATGGGCGACATCTCGGCGCTCAACAGTCGCGTGGGAGCAGAAGATCGGGCACGGCTCGAGCAACACCTCACTGGGGTGCGTGAGCTGGAGACGCGCCTCGCTCGACTCGAAGAAGATCCCCCCGAGCTCGAGAGCTGTGAGCGACCCTCCGAGCCCACCGGGGACTTCAGCGACCTTGACGGTCGAGCACAGGTTCGGGTGCGCAATCAGGTGATGAGCGAGCTGATTGCTATGGCTTTTGCCTGCGACCAGACCCGTGTGGCCGCGCACTTTGTCACCACCCCCGTGAGCGATGTGCTCTTTCCCAATGCCTCATCGGGCCACCACGACCTCACCCACAACGAGGGCGGGTCGCAGCCCCAAGTACACGACATCACACTGCAACTCATGGAGTGTCTCGCCGACACCATCGGGCTGCTCGACGCCATTCCCGAGGGCGATGGCACGCTGCTCGACAACATGGTGCTCTTCGCCACCAGCGAAGTCAGCCTCGCGCAGACGCACAGCATTGTGAACATGCCGGTGGTGCTGGCGGGGTCGGCCTGTGGCTTCTTCAAGCAAGACCACCACTATCGGTCGCTGTCGGGCGACAACGTCACGAAGCTGCTCATTTCACTCCAGCAAGCGGTGGGGATGTCGGTCTCCAGCTTTGGCGATGGCGCCGCCGCGGCCACGGGTGGCCTCTCCGGGCTGGAGGCATGATGGAACGGGCTCTCCGTGCGCTGGTGCTGGCGACGACCGTGGGGTGCTCGTCGGGAGACTCCGACGCCTTCGACTCCGGCAAAGATGCCGCGGCCTGTGGTGGCGCTGCGGCCACCCAGATGCACTGGGTCATCGACTCGCTGTACTTCGCGGGTGTGAACGATGGCGTCTCGAATGGATTCGATCTCGATGGCCACACGAGCAATGGCACCGGCGCCGATGGCTGTGGGCGCGCCGACTTCACCAGTCCCGATGGCACCACGGGCATCGACAACGCATTCGGCGAGGTGCTTCCTGCCCTCGAAAACACGGAGTTCATCGCGGCGGAAGCCCTCATCAACGCCACGATTCGAACCGGCGAGCTGATGCTGCTCGTGTCGATGGACCACGTCGATGACGGCATGACCGACGACTGCATCGACCTGTCCCTCGGCCGGGCCAGCGGTGTGCCGATGTTGGGCACCGATGAAGCCTTCCTGCCCGGACAGACCCTCGCCCGCGACTCTTCCTTCGACAATGCCATCGTCACGAACACCGCCGTGGTCGACGGTGTGGCCGTGGGCAGTCCCATCACCGCCACCATTCCCATCCAGATCCTTGATGCCGCCATCGAGTTCGAGATTCTCGATGGTGCGGTGCGTCTGGAGCAGCATGAAGACGGCCTGGCATCCGGGGTCTTTGCCGGTGGACTCGACATCGCCACCATCATCAACGTGGTGGCCAATGAGGGTGTGGCCCAGGAGCTGAAAGACCTCCTCTCGAGCGTGCTCTACGTGGTGGCCGATCTGGCTCCCGACGAAAGCGGCGAATGCCAGCAGCTCTCCATCACGTTTGAATACACCGCCACGCCGGTCTACCTCTTCGCGGAGGAATGAGCGGTACCGGGGGGCTTGGCCCTGGGTGAATGGGCCGCGAGTTCGAACGTCAGGACGCGGCGGAGGTGTTTGTGCAGATGCTCTGGATTGCCGCGCTTGGTGCAGCGCTCTCGGTGCAGGTTCGTCCGGCACCTGCCGTGGTCGCGACCCTCACCCATGCTGGGCTGGAGCGCTCTTTCCACGTCACCGTGCCCGAGAGTGCGGCCCCCGGCGCACCGTTGGTGCTGGCTCTGCATGGGCGTGGGGGGCGGGGCGAGCGTCTGGACCGGGTCATGGGCCATCGACTGAGCGCGGAAGCGCAGGAGCGTGGATGGGTGCTGGTCACGCCCGAGGGGCACAACAAGGGCTGGAATGACGGCCGGCCGGTCACCACCCGGCGGGGTGGAGCGCGGGAAGCGGTGGATGATGTGGGCTTTCTCGATGCACTGGTGAATCGTCTGGCAGCCGACGGCACCATCGATCCGGAGCGGGTGTTTGTGGTCGGCATGTCGAACGGTGGGCAGCTGGCCTACCGACTGGCGGCGGAGCATCCTGAGCGCTTCCACACCATCGCCCCCATGATCTCGAACCTGCCCACCACCTTGGCCGACCACACCCTCGATTCGCCAGTCTCGGTGCTGGTGATGAATGGAACCGCCGACCCCGTGGTTCCCTATGATGGCGGTACGGTGGAAGTCTTCGGTCAGGCGCGCGGGCAGGTGCTCTCCACAGAGGCGACCATTCGATGGTGGGCAGACCGCAACCACTGCACGGGCTCCCCAGCCACCCAAGCGCTGGAGGACCGCGACCCGAGCGATGGCACGCGCATCTTTGTGCAGTCGCTCCAGTCGTGCGAGGGCGGAGTCGAGGTCACTTTGGTGAAAGTGCAGGGAGGTGGGCACACCTGGCCGGGAGGACCGCAGTACCTTCCCCGACGCATGGTGGGGACAGTTTCCCAAGACGCTGATGCCGTGGGAATCTTGTACCGTTTTTTTGATCGGCAGATCGCCCGGCTGGATGCGGCCCCTGAGGACGAGACGCCGCTTTAGGTCGGGATATTTGCAACTCTCACTGCCCATGAGGCGGGGCGGCAAGATACGCGGCGCGACCGGAGGTGGTTGTGCTGCGCCATGGTTGGAAGATGCTTGCTGCGGTGATGGCTGCAGTTGTGTGGGTCGGATGCGACCAGCCCCCAGAAATCGGAGACGTGAGCGCCCTTCCTGTTCATGTGCCGCCCGTCCGTGCTGTGGAGGTGGTGGACGACGCTCACTTTTTGGTGGCGCCCCCTCCGCCGCCTGAGCCCGAGATCCTGCGCACGTTTGACTTCAACAACGCGGATGCCGTGCTGGAGCGGTGGACCGTCGAAGAGAAAAATGCCAAGCGCTATGGCCACCACGTGGGCTCCGCGACCGACGGCTGGGACAGCTCGCTGGGCCTACGGGTGGGGCCACTCAAGTCCAAAGCGCCCTCGCTATGCGTGCCGGTGAGCAGTCGCGTGCCGGTAGGAGCGGGGGGCCGGTACCAAGTCACCACGCGGGTGCGTACCGATGGAATCAGCGGCACCAAGATGAAGGCGGGCGCCGGACTGGAGGTGGTGGCCCTGAGCGGTACCGCTGAAGAGCCCGAAGTGGAGAGCCGACACCTCACATCCACGCGCTACCGGGGCACCACCAACGGATGGGAGACGCTCACCATCACGGTCGATGCCGAGCGTGGGACCCAGGCGCTCGAGATCAACCTCCTGCGGTGTTCGGGTCGAGGGGCTGGGAATGCGGTCTTCGACGAGCTCACCGTAGCGGGCGTCCCGCAAGAGGCGGCCGCGCTCGATGCGCCCGAGGTCAGCCCGGTCCATCGGGCCGAGTCCCATCCGCTCGTGCGTCGACTCAACCCCGACGACGACTATCGGCCGGGCATCATCACCCTCACCCCGAGCACCTGGGTGATGCGGGTCGACCGCAGTCAGGATGCGCAGCTGCTTGTGGGCTTTGGCGTGGACAAGCGCAGCCACCGGGATGCACGGGTGTGCTTCCGCATCGACGACAGTGAGGACGGTCTGCTGGTGCGGCGGTGTGTGGGACCCACCGATGTCGAAATCAAAAAAGACGGCGAAGGGTGGGTGGACACCGCGCTGGAGCTGCCGGCACGCGCTGAGGCCTCCACCCTGGTGTTCTCCGCCACCGCCGAGGGGGCGCCAGATGGGGTGTCGGCCATCGGCTACTGGGGCAACCCACGGGTGATCCCGGTGGAACGTACCGCTTCGCAAGCCGAAAAGCCCGATGTGGTGCTCTTCATCTTTGACACCACGCGGCGCGACCACCTCGGCTTCGGCGGCTATGACCTCCGCCCCACCTCGCCTGGTCTCGATGCTTTTGCGGCCACGGCATGGGATTTCAGCCAGGCCTCTGCGCCTGCAGGGTGGACCCTTCCCAGCGGCTCCACCATCATCACCGGCCGGTATCCCATGACCCATGGGGGTGGCTGGCGGGTCCGTCGCGATGTGCAGGCGCTCAAGGTGTCCGATGTGCAGAAGAAGCACGCTCGGACCCTCGACTTTACGTCGATCGCCGACGACATTCCCACGCTGGCTGAGCAGATGCGCAGCGCGGGGTACCGCACCACCATGATCGCTTCGAATCACTTTCTCTCGCCCGACTTCGGCTTTGGCGAAGGGTTCGATCGGCACGCCCAGTACGGCGGATCGAGCGTGCAGGGCGGTGAGAAGGCCGGCAGCATTGTGCATCGTCTGCTGGAGCGGGAGCCGCTCGGTGAGGGAGAGCCGCTGTTCTTGGTGGTGCACTTCATCGATCCGCACATCCCCTACCGCTACCGCACGCCTGGACGGGCCCGCTGGGATCCGCCCGACGATCTGGAATTCGAGCACGAGTCGTACCGAGGGCGAAAGACCCTCAAGGTGAAGAAGCTGAACAACGAGATGCGGGACAAGCCTGAGTCTCTGCTCAACCTCTACGATGCCGACATCGCCCATGTGGATGGGGTGTTTGCTGATCTGATCGGACTGGTGGGCGATGCGGGTGTGATCGTGACCGCCGACCATGGAGAGGAGTTCGACGATCACGGATACTTCGAGCATGGCCACCACGTGTGGCAGGCGCTGATCCACGTGCCCTTGTTGGTGCGCCCCCCCGGTGTGAAGAGTGATCCCCGCTCCATTGATGCCGCTGCATCGATCGCCGATGTGTACCCCACCATTCTTGGGTGGGCAGGCATCGATCCCGGCGATGTGGACGGCAAGGTGCTCGACCCGGCTGAGGTGGAGACGTGGGGAGACCGCCTGGTGTGGATCGAGCACCAGTACCTCGGGCCTGAGCGCACCGGATACCGAAACGGCTACCAAAAGGTGGTCTACAGCCTTCAGGTGGGCTGGATCGACAGCCGCGTCACCCAGCGTCGCGACCCACTGACCAACGGCAAGATGCGCACCGGCTCTTCGCCGCCAGTGAAGAGTCGGTATCCGGTCGAGGCGGGCGGGCTCGTGTACGACATCGCCACCGATGCAGCAGAGATGGAGCCCCGCACGCTCACGCCCAACGACCCCCTCCTCGCCCCCATCGCGGAGCGGATTCGCGACCGGTTCCCCGGTCTGCACGTGGAGTGTGCCCGCCCCTCCGAGGAACCCATCACACTCACCTTCGCATCGGATGTGGCTCTGGTTCGCTTGTCGCCCCTCTCGCTGTCGTTTGACGACAAGGTCGACATTCCCGGCGACCATCGGTCGGTGACCGTCACGCTCACTCCCGGTGCAGAGCCGGAGTCCACCTCGCTCGGCACCACTCCTTGGTTCGTGTTGGAAGCGGTCGACCATGGCGTGGTGAACATCGAAGGTGCCTTGCCCGAGGGCTGTCGCAGCTGGCTCAACGACCACCGAGGCGGGTCGGTCGACCTCGACGAGGAGTCGCAGCAGATGCTGGAAGATCTGGGCTACATGGGGCACTGAGCGGGTGATGCATCCACCGCATTCGGCGTTCGATGGGCCGGTGCCGCCGCTCAGTCGTGGCGACGAAGTAGCCGCAGCATCGGTCGTCCCCGCGCATCGCGTGGCCAGCGGATGGCGGCTACTTCGGTGTCGGTGAGCTGGCTGTGCTCCTCGAGCTGGAGTCCCAGGCCCACGCAGCGGTGTTCGAGGCTCCAGCCACGCCAGCGCACAATGCCGCTGAAGGCGCGACTCTCCCCGTCAATGTCGAGCGAACCCCAGACAACATCATTTGGTCGAAAGCGCACGGTGCCGCCTTTTGGACGGAGGAAGAGCCCCGTAGTGGAGACGTCGAGGAGCTCGCCCGGCTGGTCTTCGAGACGGCGGTGGTCCCACCGCGTGGGAAACGCGACTTGCGCGCGAGGCGCGGTTCGACGGTCAACGCCCGAACTCGGTTGCGTGATCTCGAACATGGGTTTCTTACCTTGAGGGTCAAGCCGAGTGACCAACACTGACCCTGGGGCCGCCGCGCCCGATAGGAGTGTAGAACACTCGGCGACAGAGTGCGAGTCTCATTTTGTCGACTGCCTCGGTCGCCCGCCTACGGTGTACAGAGGTCAGGATGGCCGGCTCGAGCAGCGGACGGAGGATCCAGGACGATGAAGCGATGGCAGGTACAGAGTGGATTTGGTGTGGAGAATCTTGTCTGGTCTGAGGGTGACCCCGGCGATCCGGGTCCCGGTGAGGTGGTGCTGCGGGTGCGGGCAGTGTCGTTGAACTATCGAGACCTGCTGATGATTCACGGGCACTACAATCCTCGGCAGCCTCTCCCGCTGGTGCCTGGCTCCGACTGTGTGGGCGAGGTGGTAGCGGTGGGCGACGGTGTCACGGAGTGGACCGCTGGACAGCGTGTGTGTCCGGCCTTCAATCCGGGCTGGCTGGACGGACCGATTCCGCACACGGCCACCCGCACCACGCTCGGTGGACCGGTGGATGGCGTCTTTCAAGAGACTGTGGTGGTGCCGGCATCGGCACTGGTCTCCCCTCCGGAGCACTGGACCGACGCGGAGTGTGCCACGCTGCCCTGTGCGGGCGTCACGGCGTGGCGGGCACTGGTCTCGGAGGCACAGATTGGGCCAGGCTCGACGGTCCTGACGCTGGGCACGGGTGGCGTGAGCTTGTTTGCCCTCCAGATTGCCCGCATGAAGGGGGCACGGGTGTGCATCACATCGTCTTCGGACCAGAAGCTCGCGCGCGCGAAGGCGATGGGAGCCTCCGAAGGCATCTCGTACACCACGGATGCCGACTGGGGCCGGACCGCTCGCCGGTGGGCCGGTAGTGGTGTGGATGTGGTGGTCGAGCTCGGGGGTGCCGGCACGCTTGAGCAGTCGCTCCGTGCGGTCCGGACTGGGGGCACGGTGGCACTGATTGGAGTGCTGGCAGGTGTGAAGACAAGCCTTGCGCTCACCTCCGTGTTGATGCGCCATGTGAGGGTTCAGGGAGTCTTTGTGGGGTCGGTTCGCGACCTGGCAGATCTCGTGGCCTGCTATCGATCGCACCCCGACCAACGGCCTGCGGTCGACCGGGTCTTCGAGCTTGCGGAGCTTCCCCAGGCGCTGCAGTGGATGGCCGAGGGGCGTCATATGGGCAAGGTCGTTCTTCAGGCCTGAGCCGGGCTCAGACATCGGGGTTTTGGATGCACATTCTGCTCACCACCTGTACGGCCCGGAAGCGCACGGACGCGGCTCTGCTGCCGGCGATCGACCGCTATGTGGACCCCCGGATCGAGCATGCGGCTTCATGGGCAGCCCAGCACGAGCGGCCGCTGATGATCTTCTCGGGCGTGTATGGCTTGCTGGCCGCATCAGACCCGATTCCGTACTACGACCATGCGCTTGAGGCCGGGGAAGTCGCGGCCGCCGCGGATGCGCTCGCGGCACGGATCACGGCCCTTGGCATCGACACGGTATCGGCCCTGCTCGAGCCCCGATCGGCGGCTGGGTGGGCGCCCTACCATGATGCTCTCGTGCGCGGCTGTCAGCTTGCGGGGGTGCGCTTGGTGGTGTTGCACTGGGACCCGCGGCAGCAGCGCCTCAGCAACGCCGTCGGCGACCGACGGCCAGAAGGGCGGCCATCCAGCTGAGGGTGTGGACGGGACCGGGCGCGCTGCTGCATCCGCCGGCGTCGGTCTTCGAGCGTGATCGATCGTCGGCCGTGTGGGTGTTGGTCTGATGGTCGGCGGTTTCGGCGTGGGCAGTGTCGGTCTCTGCCGATGTGCCGGTATCGACGGCCACCTCGTCGGGAGGGGTGACCGACACGCGGAGCCATCGCCAGCCGCGGGTTCCGGGGGTGGGCAGGATGGGATCGATGGGCCAGCCGGGTCGGGAACGGGCCGCGGAGCCGGCCTCGGCCACAATGTAGAGGTCGACCGCGTCGCCTTCGATTCCGAGCGAGGTGGATGCCACCGAGAGGGTCGCGCCGCTGGCCTCGGCGACGAGTCGATCCTCGAGGTAGGCCCCGATCCAGGCGATGCCATCCGGGTGGTGGGCAGTGATGGTCCAGGTGCCACCGGCGGACACAGCCGCCTCGCCATCCTCCACGATGGGACGCGATGCATAGGGTGTGGCAAGTGGGTCGCCCAGTGTGAGGTTCTGCCAATACAGGAATCTTTGGCTGAACAGGTAGCTCTCGCCGAGGCTGTAGCCAGCGCTGTACAGCAGATAGAGCGCTGCGTTTGGGAAGCAGTTGTTCAACGGCTCGGCCACGGTGCCATGGGCGCCCGTTGCGCCGGCCCGCACAAAGCGCGCCACGCTGGTCTGGGACTCATTCTCAGGGCACTGCTCGCCTGAGGCGTCGCACAGGAAGTTCTGCGGGACTGCCCCATACGAGGTGAGGTTGTCGATGATGGCCCCAGGGACGAAGGTGTTTTCGTCGATGGCCCCGGTCATCGCGCTGGCCCCGGTGAGGTAGCCGGCCACCTCGCGACCCGAGAGTCCGCCATCGAAGGAGTCGATCCATTCCGCCGCCAGACCCGCACCGGATAGGTAGCGCGCCACCATCTCGCACTCCGGATCGCGTGCCCCACGGGCCGCGTCGGCGCCGTGCATGCACATGAGCGGTGCGCTCGGGAAGGTGCTGTCGGCGGCAACCGCTCGATCCACCAGGTCCATGGCATCGCTGGCATCGAATCCATCGAGTCGGGTGACGATGAAAAAGTGCCCCGACAGGTTCCATGCGGTGTCGTCCCAGTCATGGAAGCGATCGAAGGAGGCGGGGTAGTGCCCGGTGCGAAGCAGTCGACAGGCAGCGCTATACCACCGGGCATACTCGCTGGACTCCGAGAAGTCGCAGCCCTCAGTCGAGGCGAGCGCACCCACGTAGGACGGGTTGTACACGCTCGCTGCGAAGTAGCCGCCTTGGTCGGTCTGCGGACTTCCGGCGAGGCTACTTCCGTCGATGTTTGAGACGGCGCGGTGGATCTGCAGCAGAGACTCGAAGCCCACCATGTAGCCGGCCTCGAGCTCCACCCGGTAGGGAAGGCCGCGGGTGGTCACGAGGATGTGGATGTCGTTGGGTTCGGCCAGGCCGGCCAAGCATGCGTCGATGGCCGGTGCCACCAGCGCATCGTAGTCGGCAAAAGGAAGGGTGGCGGAGTCGGTGGGAAGACCCGACAGCGCACAGACATGCTGCGGCGGAAGCGTTCGCGCTTGTGCGTAGTGGTCGGCGATGGCCGCCGCAGATGGATCGTCGGCGTTGGTGATCACCAAGACCTGGCGGGGGTCGCCGCCGCCCCAAGCGACGCATAGGGTCGCCAGGACGGCTGCGAACACGGCCTACAGGCCGTCGAGCGCAGTGGCTTTGCCCGTGATCTCGGCAATGGCAACCTTGTCGGCGTGGGTCTTTCCGGGATGGACATCGACCACCTCGACCTTGACCGCATTCCAGGTGCCCGTGTAGCCCACGGTAGAGGGCAGGATGACATGGTGCGGACCCGCACTGTTCGGCAGGTCGACGGTCTCGGTGCGATTTTTCACCGTGAGCTTGAGGGTCTTCGGACGGGCGTGGGTGGCGGGTCCCGAAGTGATGTCGAGGCTCGACAGCATGACGCCGCCGCCCTTGACGCTGAAGCTGGCGTTGTCGGCCGGCGCGATCCAGCTCGTGCGCGTGTTTTCGTCTTGCATGTTGAGGATCGAGCCTTCGTCTTCGGTGGACGGGCTCTGGATCTTCGGCACGGCATCGAACTCGCCGAGGTGAACGACGAGGTCGCCCATGGCCACCTGTGGAAAGTCCTTGCCGGGATACACTTCGAGGATGGTGATCTTGAGCTTGCCTCCGTTGGTGGCATCCTCGACCACGATGTCGTCGAGGTCGATCATCTGCCAGCCCATCTCGTCGACGAACTCGGCCTCGACCACCTTCGGACCGGGCACCAGCTCCATCCCGCTGTTGTAGTACGACGCCTCGATCGACACCTTCTTCACGCGGGCGTAGTCCTTGAAGGTGTCTTCGTCGCGGTGCCAGCCGGCCTTCATCTGCAGCTTGTCGATATTGATCCTGGGAACGTCGATGATGATGTATTCACCGATGTTTTCACTGTCTCCAGGCAGGAGCCAAGCGGTCTCGTCTTTGCCGTCGAGCGCTGCATTTCCGGCGTAGTAGTTGGCGCCCTTGCGGGTCTCTTTTTGGTTGTTCGACACGACCGCTCCGGCGTGCGCGACGCCGGTCGCGGTGAACAAGACACCCATCGAAAGTGCGATCAAGGGCAAGCGGGTCATGGCGGTCTCCTCGGCTTCGCGGGCACAACGAACGCCCGTCACCGGTTGAATTGAGCCGGCCCACCCTATCACGGGCGGCTCTCAAAACGGGTTCGGGTGGGGTCAGGCCCGCCAACCGACCCACCGGCCGCACCGGAATGGCTCAGCGGTTGGAGAGCTGGGCGTACGCGCGCCGCGGATGCTCAGGGCACGCCCATGTTGATGTTGTAGACCTCGTTGGTCGATCCCGTCTCGATGAAGCCCATGTTGGCGCCGGCAGACCCGACCGGCTCACCGGTCTCATTCAGAGTTCCGTCAAGGTCGGTGTCGGCGTATGCCCAGAGGAACATCTCTGCGTTGCCGGGAACCAACAGAGTGTAGGAAACCTCGGACTGACCGGCGAGATCGGCCCAGGCGAACTCGGCGTAGTCGAACGAGTTGGAGATGACCGAAGAGGTGTTCACGCTCGTGTTGGGTCGGTACTTCAGGGCCGTCACGAGCAGGGAAGAGCCGGGGTCGAGGTCGTCGAAAGTGCCGGTGCCGTAGCGAATGGTTCCCGAGAGCACCACGAAGGGTACGAGCTCGATGCGGTTGTCTTCCGCTTCCCCTGTTTCGCTGTTGATGATGGGGATCTGGACTTCGTAGTCGGTGAGGTCTGCAGTATCGACGTAGATGGGGTTGCCATTGGTGTCGGGCGCTGTCACGTAGGCGCCGCTCGTGTCGGCGGGATCGAACAGTCCGTTTGCGTTGCTGTCGATCGAGCCGAGCAGCTGCACGGAGCCCAGCGAAGCACAAACGTCGGTCATGGCGTAGTCGCCCGTGGCGCCGCCATCACCGTCGGCTGTGACGTCGAAGATGTCGTAGTGGATGGGACCATTTCCGCTGGAGTCTGCCAGCAAAGCCAGTCCGCGACCGGTGTAGTCCACGCCCACTGTGGCCGGTCCGGAGACAACGAGGTCGCAGACGTCGCCACCACCACTGCCGCCACCACTGCCCGTGCCTCCGTCGCCGCCGGGGTTGTACTCGGCCAGGATCGTGATTTCTACATCCGTAACGACCGCGCCGTCGGTGATCTCGGCCAGGGAGGGCCAGATGCCCAAGGGCTCCGACGACTCGATGATGGTGTTGCCGTTGGCGTCGAGCGATGCATACACCTGCAGCGCGCCGTCGCCATCCATCATCACGTTCAGCTCAAAGGGATTGGGTTCGAAGGTAGGGGCGAGAATGGTGTCGGTGCCTCGAAAGACCTCGCGCCCTGTCCCCGACGGGTCGTTGAACCCGCCCACGAAGATGGCTCCGTATGGAAAGCCATCCACTGTGGAGGTGTCGACTTCCACACGGTCGCCATCGACCACTTGGTAGAGCTCGACCGTGACGGTGCCCGACACCGTGGCGGTGATGGGATCGGGCTCCACTTCTTCGTCGTCGTCGTCGTCGGTGTCGTCGTCTTCGCCGTTGTCGTCGTCGTCGGT
>CAJWOS010000004.1 GCA_913044235.1 uncultured Pseudomonadota bacterium | reverse complement strand
TGAGCACACGGACCACGTGGCGGTAGAGTGCGGGCCCCTGCTGCGGCTCGAGCAGGAAATAGCCACGCTCGTGCACCACCAGGTACCGATAGTCGCCATTCTCGACTACTTTGGTGAGCGCATCATTGGGGAGGTTCGCCAGTTGATCATCGGCCCCCATCGGGTCGCGGGACAGGGCGGTGAACACATTCTGCGCCGGGTCACGCCGAGGCTCGGCCTTGGCCAGCCATCGCAGTCTCTGGGCAGGATCGCCGCCTCCCCGCCGTCGGAGCTCGGGTGGGATTGCCGGAGAGGTGGCCCAAGATCGGTATACTTTTCGCCGGTGCACGCTCTGGTAGGCACAGATCAGATCCTGCTGCTGCTCCATGGGGAGCTCGATCAAGCCTTCCCAGCCCTCGGGGTCGAGGCCGGCATAGAACGCGGGAAGCTTCATCGCCGAGACCTGGGTGGGCACCCGCCACATGGCGGGACCTGCGGAATTCTCGCCAATCTCGTCGAGGTCGAACCGGTAGAACAACTGCAACACGATGGTGATGCCGGCCAGCAGTCCCACAGCGCGCCGCGGCCATCGGCGGAGGGGATGCAGCGACAGAGCCAGCAGTGCGACCGACGCCACCACCACCATCGAGCCCATCCGGTAGGGCGCGAACATCCGAGACATGCCGGGTACGAGCTGGAACATCCAGGCATACGGCAGCCGGACCACATACTCGCCGAAGGTCACGACGTCGCTCGTGTCTTTCATGGCGCCGATCTTGAGGTAGGGGCCAAGCGTGCCGGCAAAGAAGACCGTCCAGATGACCAGCCAGCTCCACGCCGCTCGGCGCCGAATCGCTGGGAGAACCCCCAGGAGGAAGGCGGCCGCTGGAAGGGCCAGTACGCCATGCCGAGGGTTGAGGACGTAGTCGACGGGCCATGCGGACTCGACCGTCCGGTGCAGGGAGGACAGCACGTTTTCGCGGTAGTTCGAAGGCCTCAGCGGGGCGTGCGAGATGGTGTCGTAGCCGGGGAAGGGCAGGAAGAAGGTGAGCTCCGGCAGCTTGGCCACCCCACCGCCGCCAGTGTCTTCACCCCCGCTCGACAGGTATGGACTCACGAAGAAGAAGACGCCCAGCACAACCGTGATGGCGGCAGGCACTCCCCAGCGGGCCACCCGGGCGATGGGAACCCGGTCCCGTGCCCACTGCATTCCGATGAACAGGAGCGTGAACATGGCCGCGAAGAGCCCGTAGAACCAGTAAAAGGCGGCCACCGCCACGTAGCAGATGCCCGCCGCCATGCCGGCCACCCGGCCCCCGGTGCGCCAGGCCCGGTTGAGAAACACCGGGTAGAGCAGCAGCCACCACAGCAGCACCTGTCGAAGTCCGGTCTTGTTGATGTCCTGGATCACGATGGGATTGATGATCGCCAGCGCCCCTGCGGCCACCGACACCAGGCGCGCATTCGTGAGTGACCGCGCCAGAGCGTAGCCGCACACGCCGTTTCCAATGATGATGAGCCACACCTTGAGGTTGTGACCGATCACGCTGCCGAATGCTGCTTCGAGGGGGTACGAGAGCAGCAGGATGTCGAGGATGTTGCCGGTCTCGGGATAGCGACCGAGCGAAAACAGCATCTGCAGCCGATCGACGAGTCCGAGATCGGTGTACGCAATCGCATCGACCTCCTGGCTGTGCCACCACGTGCGCCACATCCAGCCGCCGAGCTCCCCACCACCCAAGATGACTTCGTCGAGATGCATGGCGGAGGGCCAGGTGACCGCACAGGCCAGCGCCGTATAGATGATGAACACCACAGCGATCTCGATGGCTCCACGCCGCAAGCGATGCCAGTCGATTCCGTAGTACCACTCGATGATGGACAACAGCATGCGCAGGAGGGTAGCACCCGGCGGCCGCAGCCGGAGCGCCGAAGCCCGACTGGCGTGCTGCATCGTGTAGATCACGGCGAAGGACACCCACTGGTGGGAGTCCTGGGATGCTCAGCACATGTGTTTGTGGATCCAGCGGGCCATGACGTCTGCGACCGATGTCCAGTCGCCGGGGCGCGGCTGTCGGACCAGTCGCACGTGGGGGTACTCCGGCAGGTGATTGCCGGTCAGGCCGAAGCGCCAGTCGGGGATGTGAGCGATGGCCGCAAGAGTGCGCACACCGAGTGCCCCTGCGAGATGAAGGGTGGCGGTGTCGCTGGTGATCACGAGGTCGAGCACCTGCATCGCGGCTGCGGTGTCGAGGAAGGGACCGGTGGTCTCGTCGAGCTCTTTGTGCAAGTCGGCCACATGCATTCCCTCAGGCAGGCGGGTCAGCTGCCTGCGTCCGTGTCGCTTTTGGAGAGAGACAAGCGTGACTCCGGGCAGGCGAGCGATCGGAGCGAAGACCTCGAGAGGGACCGACCGATGGCAGTCACCGAGGTAGTGCGGGTTGCCCTGCCACACGATGCCCACTCGAACGGGGCCGGGCTCTCGGGCCAGTCGGGTGCGCCAGTGATCGACCAGGGTGGGATCGGCGGCAAGCCAGGGGGTGGACTCGACGTGGCTTCCTCGCTGCACAGCATTGAGGAGCCAAGGAAGCGACAGCAGAGGGGCCCATGCGTCGACCTTCGACACCGCGAGATTCCGGTCGAGAGGGATGATTTCCGTGCGCTCACAGGCTCGGTCGAGGCCGGCGCGAAGCAGGGCCACCAGGGGTTTTTGAACCGCCACCACCAAGGTCTCGGCGCACGACTCGACCCGCCGGATCCAGCGAGCATACTGGAATGTGTCTCCCAGCCCCTGCTCTGCGACAATGAGGAGCTTTTGGGGTCGGCTCTGTCCATCCCAGCTTGGGAGGTGGCGGGGCACGCGCAGGCTGAACCGGGGCAGCTTTCGACGGGACTCGTAGGCGGGAAGACCGGCGCGGAGGTCCCCACCCATCAGGTGCACGAGGCTCTGGTTCCAGGTGATGTTGGCAGCCAGGGGCGTGTTGGCAGGTGCGTTGCGTGCTGCTCTGGCCAAGGCGTCTGCAGCTTCGGACAGGCGTCCCAGCTCTCGCAGTGCGACTCCGAGGTTCATCAGGAGTCGGGGTGTGCGGGGAAGGTGCTGCGAGGCCGCCTGGAGCACCACCACGGCGCCGGCTGGATCGGACGCCGCGAGGAGAGCGGTTCCGAGATTGAACTGCAGCGTGCCGTCGCGCGGCTTGAAGGCGACTGCTTGTCGGCGGGCATCGACGGCGATCCCGACTTGGCCAGACAGGGTCAACGCATCGGCGAGGCCGCTCCAGGCGAGCGCGGACTGGGGAAATGCACGAACAAGAGCCTCGGCCGCCGGGACGGCTTGGGCCGGATCGCGGGCACGAAGGGCTTGGGTGAGGGCCTGCCGGAGTGGGTGGTCTGTGCTGGGATCGGTTGCAGACATGGGGCAGCGTAGCGCGTCACTCGTGGGCTGGATCGGGTAACGGGTGCGCGATGACACCATTTGCCGCCATGATGGTCTCGGCCGCCTGGGCCGGCACGGCCACGATCGACCTGTCCAGCCAGGTCCCTGCTGCGGCAGCGGTTGCAGCGCACACGCACGGGGCCTGTGAAAACCGGCGGGATCAAGTGCTCGAAGTGGCTGTGGTGGTCTACGGGCGCATGCGGGGTCGCTCGACATGGGGTCACATCAGCCTGCGATTTCTCGCATGTGCCGCCGGCCAATTTCGGGATGTGGAATTCGAGGCCACACGGATGGATGCCTCGTTGGTGGACTGGTTTGCGGCTGCCCATCCCGAAGAGGGCTGGTACCACATGCCAGACTTCTTGAACGTACAGCGGGATCGCCTCGTGCTCTTTCGGAACGAGCACCCGGTCGATGGCGGTACCTACGCCGAGGAGCTCGACAAGAACCGGGAAATCACCGAGTTCTGGCTGCCCATCGATCGAGATGAGGCCGCAGCGGTCCTTACCGAGCTGGATGCTGCATTCGAGACACAGCTCGCAGCACTGCGCAGCGGCCATACGGTGTCTCGCCCGCGGTACCGTGCCATGGCCCTCAACTGCACGGAGCCTGTGCTGCGACTGACCACCGCCGCAGCGCCCACTGCGCTTCAGGTCGGGAGCTTGTATCCGCTTACATGGCTGCGAAATCTCGAAGACGAGCCGACCGTGCGTGTGGTGGTACACCCTTCACCCCATGTGCTGCGGTCGATCGAGGTGCAGACGGGAGACCTGAAAGCGGCGTGGTCGGGAGCGCCGTCAGAGGTGTATCGTCCGTTGGTTCGGCGACGACTACCCAACGAACGCCTCGAGGCGTTTCGAGCGAGGATCTCGATGGATGCAGCGCCCATCGGGGTGATGTGGGCACTCGAAGCGCGGTCTGAGCCGGGGTCCGATCGGCCGTGACTCAGAGAGGCGGGGGGTCACCCTCAGAGCGAAGGTTGGTGGCTTCGGCCCTTAGCTGGGGAGCCGACAAGACCCGATTGGGTAGCAAGGTGGTCGAGTCCAGGTGGGTCTCAATGGCTGCTGCGGCACCCGTCAACACGACCAATCGGGGTGCTTGGTCGAATGCGCGGAGCGCACCCGGGTGGGCGCTCGGCTGGGGCCTGGGGTGGTGGGAGCGCTCGTGGGCCCGTGCGGCCTGTCGGGCCCGGTCGAGTGCAAATCCCACAGCGGACTGACTGCCCCTTCCGGGATGGGCTCTTCGGTCCACCAACACGGCCTGAAGCACGTCCACGAGCTGCTCGATCGGAACCGTGAATGACAGCTGGGTGCGGCTGTGTTCTGGAGTCACCCGGGCATCGCGGATGGAGCCGACGGCATCTAGAGCCGCCCACAGTCCGCCTCCCGTACCGAGCAGGACATCCGCTGCGCTGCGTGTGGCGTCGGTATCGAGCGCATACACGATGTCGACCTGAACGAATCGAGACCGCTTGGGCTCATCCACCACGAAGAAAGCGTCTTGGTGGGGAACACGCAGCAAGCCGTTGGTTGGACAGGCGGGGGTGGGCTCGATGCCCGACCACCGGCAGGGCACGTCTGTTGTGTGTGCGCCTGCGAGCACCAGGGCCTGCTCCGTGACGGTCTCGAGCGGAACGGCACGCGCCGTGGTGGCCGTGAGCGTCTGCTCGGCATGTCGCCTGGCGAGGGTCTCCCGCGCCCCTTCGAGTGTGAAGCCTCCTGGACTGCGGATGTAGACGAGGTCTGGGTGGGCATTCCAGTCAGGTGGGGGAGCACCGGCCTGCCACAGGGCTGCGCGCGGCTGCGCCTCGAGGTCCAGAGTGCCGACGTTGTGCGGAGGGGGGACCGTTGCTGGCTGCTCGGCGTCGATCAGCCAGCGGAGCGCGGTGTCCACCTCGGTTGTGGTGAGGGGGGTGTCTGGCAGCGACGGACACACGCCAAGCCCGAGGTGGCCAACCCCGATCCACGCCCGATCGGTGGGGTCGACTGTGCGTCGCGCGGTGCTGCGCGTGACGGCTCGGTCGTGTTCCTGTGCGACCGCCTGCGTTCGGCGACGGGGTGAGCGCAGCGTATCGGTACCAGAAATGCCCACCAATCCATACGAATGTCCCACCCAACCCACGGGGATGCCGCCGCTGGCTTCGGCGAGGCCTGTGAGGGTGGCCCAGAACGCTCGGCGCTGGGTGCAGTCGAGAGCGCCATCGACTCGCCAGGCGTGGGCGGCCCCAATTGGATTCTTGAGTTGCGTGATGGTCGCGGCCTCGACGGGCGGCACGTCGCTGCGTTGCCACTGGATCGGAGCGGTTCCCATCGCCACCACTGTGGTGATCGGCGCCTCTCGCAGAGCCTGCTCGACCGCAGCAGGGTCGAACCGAACGGTACCCTGGGGATTGAGCCGGTACCGATCGTGGATGGCGCTGTTTTCGTAGAGCAGAAGGGCATCGTCGGAGGGCTCGCTCAAGGCGCGCTCGACCGCAATTTCTGCGCTGGCTGCAGCCCAGCGCTTCGCGATGGTGGGTGTGGGGGTGTGAATGGATTGCTGCAGGTGCGTGACGACTGCGGCGGCCCGCTCGGCGTCGGCGAGGCCTCGCCAGAGGATGTGAAGGGTATCGGGGCCGGTGTAGGCATCGAGCTCGCCCTCCTCACCGGAGATGCAGCGCAGTGCGGGGCTGTTGGGCACCAGTGCATGCTCGATGTGGTGGACGACGCGTGGGTCGCCGGAGGCCTTCAGCGGACCCCACACCACATGCACGGTGGTGGGTAGGGCAGCCTCGGAAGCCGCGGGAAGGGCGCAGGGTGCCGCACCGATATGTGTTGTTCCCAGGCCGATCACGAGCATCCGGTATGCGATGGTCTGCGGGGTGTGGCGGGAGCTGGTCACGGCTGCCGCAAGACCGGGTGGATGTCGGTCTCGCTGCGATATTGGCCGTCGGTCATCGCGGTCCCTCGCTCATCGTTACCAGTCGGCTCGGAGGATGGCCACGTGGTATCGCGGCACGGGTCGCATCGGATGAGACCACCGGAGGGCCGCTTCCGAGGCGGGGGTCGGTTCGCTACTCCGGCGTCTCGATGTAGGTGTGGAAGATCAGAAGCTCCAGCCCGTCGTCGACCTTCAATACTGTGGGCGCGTGGATTCCATTTTCAGCGCCCACAAAGTCGTCGGCATCCGTCACCACCACGGCATCAGTGTAGGTGCCGTCTGGATTTTCGATGGTGCGGACCAGATCGGTCTGTCCTTGCGTCGTGGCGTCCTCGGCGTCGACATGTCCGTAGACGGTGCGCTGGCCATCGGCTGCGGTGGTGGACGTGACCGTGATGCCCGAGGCGCGATCGCCGGTACCGGTCTGCTCGAAGAGAGAGCCTTCGTAGCGAGAAAACTCCTGGTAGCCCGACACGTTGCAGCCCCACTCGCCGGTACCGCCGGGTGCGAAGTCGAAGGAGAGCACTGCGGGGTACGACGAGATCGGGTTCTGCAAGGGGTAGCAGTCGGGGTCGGTTCCCACGCGGCCAATCTCGACCTCGGTGGTGAAGTCGAAGGTGAAGCCGTCGATGGACTCGATGAGGTAGAGCTTGTTTTCGGCGTTGGCCGGGTCGGAGTCGAGGTCGAGGTCGATCACGAGCATCGCGTGGTGCACATCGGCGAGGGAGGAAATGATGGGCCCGTCGGCGAACATTTCGCGGTCGGGATCGACGATTCGGTAGCCGTACTTCCAGGTGTCGGTGCGCTTGCGAATCCACCCGAGCGGGCCACCCGTGTCGAGGGTCTCCACGAGGTCGGTGGTGCTGCTCACGGCACTGTCTGGAAACGGAAGAATGGCGGTCGTAAGCAGGTTTTCCACGTCGACCCCATCAGGGATGTTGCCGGGGTAGATGTCGACGTAGGTGAGCCACAGGCTGCGCCACCGCTCGCCGTCGATGTCTCCGTGGTCGATGATCATTGCGTGGGGCACGCTGGCGCGGGTTGCAACGGGGGTGGGCACGAGGGTCCAGGTGCCGTCGCCGGTGCCGACGGCGAGGCGTACGTGGTGGTTGCAGGGGGAGAAGAGATTGTCGCAGGGCATGTCGCCCCCGGCGGTGATGTCGTCGCTCTCCGCGGGCCAGGGTCCGAGCTCGGGCTCGACCGGGTCGCCGGTGTCGCCGGTGTCTTCTGCGGTGTCGTCGGTGTCTTCTGCGGTGTCGTCGGTGTCGTCGGTGTCGTCGGTGTCGTCAGTGTCGTCGGTGTCTGGAGGCGTACCGGTGTCGTCGGGCAACAGAGTGCCGTCCGCAGAGCTGAACAGCGCAGCCGTGGGTAGCTTGGCAGCTTCGGGGGAGCAGGCCACGCTGAGGAGCACTGAGCCAAGGAATCTAGCGCGCATCGAGCATCCGTCCGGTGAGGGTCGGGCAGGCCACAAACGGGTTCTGGCTGCCCTGGTAGCGACCAATCGAGGCGTCGCGGACCTGGTCGCGGGAGGTGACCGGGTCGAGCTCGGACCAGGACTGGTACAGGGTGCGTTGAGCGGAAGTGGGTGCGTAGCCGTACTGTAGCCACACATAGAGCATGCTGCGGGCGGCATTTCCCTTGTGTGTGTCGCGCGGCTCGAAGACCGTGCCGCCGCTGCCGGTCCCGACCTTTGAGCCGCCACTCGACCAGGAGACGGTACCGGTCACTTCACCCAGCGGATGGCTTTGTCGCGCTGCGTTGGCGTCGGTCATCGTGGGGTAGAGGTGATGGACGTCACAGTCGGCCGGCTGGGCATCTGCTCCTTCACTACGGGGCCAGGTGTGTTCGATGTTCATCGCGTCCCCTTCGGGACTGCCGCCGATGATCGACACGGTCTGACCGGTGTACACGCACTCGACCACGTTGCCGTCCTCGAGATCGAAGCTCGTGTAGATTCCCTGCTTGGACTGGTAGTAGTCGCAGGTGGTTTCAGGCAGGGCATCGGTGAGGGCGGCCTGCAGCTCGTCTCCGGTGATGTCGGACAGCACCACCGACCAAAAGCTGGCATCCGCACAGGCACTGCAGTCTGGGATGCCGTCGTTGTCGTCGTCTCCCTCGAGCGGGTGCAGCGAGCCATCACAGTTGGTGTCCTTGCCGTCGCAGAGCTCCTCGGCATCGGGGTGCACCGCTGCATCGTTGTCATCGCAGTCTGCGTCGACAGCGTATCCGTCACTGTCGGCGTCTTCTTCCGCGCTGGTCACGGTGGTGCCGCTGCCGTCTCCGTTGCCGGTGGTGGAACCGTTGCCATCAGTCGCAGAGTCGGTGGACTTTCCGCTGCAGCCGGTGAGGAGGGTGATGCTCACCATCCAGCCACGGAAGGCGATGATTGGACGTTGGGCAGCGAATGAATGCATGGATGGCCTCGCAGAGCGGGCCGGCACTGTATCCTGCTTTTTTTCGGCTGGATGGAATGGGTGTCGGGTGGGGCGGTCGGGCGTGGTCGCTCGGGTGGCTACTCCTCTGAGGGTACGCTCGGGAGCTCTACCCAGAAGATCGATCCGGTGGGCTGGTTGGACTCGATGCCCACCGATCCATCCATCGACTCCGCAAGGTGCTTGACGATGGCGAGTCCCAGTCCGGTGCCGCCTTCACTTCGGGAGCGTCCTTCGTCGACCCGATAGAAGCGCTCGAACAGCCGGGGACGATGCTCGATGCTGATTCCGGGTCCATTGTCGGCCACGAGGATTCGCACTCGCTCCTCGGTGACTGCGATGGACGACACCCGGACCTTTGCGCCCGCGTCGGTGTACTTCATCGCATTTTCGAGCAGGTTGACCAGGATCTGCTCAAGAGATCCAGCGTCGGCGACCACCGCTTCGTTGGCGTCGACCGTGGAGATGATGATGTGGTTTCGCTCGGTGCTGCGGGTGTAGAGGATCTGGATCACATCGGAGACCACTTCGGCCACCGAGACGGTCTCGAGGTCGAGGATGTTCTGACCGGCCTCGATGCGGGAAAGCTTGAGAATGTCTTGCACCAGAAGGTTCAGTCGCACGGCATTGCGCAGGATGGCATCGAGAAACATCGCCGCATACTTTGGCTGGTCGATGGCGCCATCTTGGAGGGCCTCAGCGCTGGCCTGCACGATGGAGATGGGTGTGCGCAGCTCGTGGGAGACGTTGGCGACAAAGTCCCGGCGAACGGTCTCAAGGCGTCGCACGCGGGTGATGTCGTGGACCGAGACCACATAGCCGGCATCGTCCTCACTCGAGATGTGGATCCGCAGCACCCGGTCGTGGGTGGCTCCGGTCTCGGTGTTTTCGGCCAGCGTGATCTCCCCGGTCGCGGAGCCCGCATCCACAGCGATCTTCATCAGCTCGAGCAGCTCGGGCAGAGGGAGCGCATGCTCCAGTTGTCGGCCGAGGTCGGCCATACCGATGCCCAGCAGCTCTTTGCATGCGGGGTTGACCAGGGTGAGTCGTTGGTCTTGGTCGACTGACAGCAGGCCATCCCGGACCGCTTGCAGCACGATACTTGAGCGGTGCCGTTCCTCGGCGAGCTCTCGGACCGAGCGCTGGGCTTCATGGGCCATCTGGTTGATGCTGCCGGCCAGTCCGGCCAGCTCCACGCTGTACTGGAGCTTGAGCGGTGCGGTGGACTCCCCGCGTGCCAGCGTGGTGGTGTGCTGGAGCAGTACGCTCAAGTCGTGGTTCATCGACGATGCGGCAAGCCAGGTCATGAACAGAGCCACACCGAGTCCTCCCACGAGGGCCACGCCGAGCAGTCGATAGAGTGCCATGACTGCCGTGTCGGCTCGCTCTGTGGTGCTGGACACTCGCAGGATGCCCGTGCGCCCGTCGGTCCAGTCGAGCGGCACTGCGAGGTACACCATGTCGAGGTCGAGGGTGCTCGAGTGACGTCGGGACAAGCCCTGCATGCCGGTGGAGAGTGCCGCTTTCACCTCGGGCCGGTCACCGTGCCAGTCGAGCGCCTCGATGGCTTCCACGGAGACATCGGAGTCGGCCATGACCTGACCGTCGGGTGTGATGACCGTCAAGCGCAGGTCGCTCGCCAGGGAGAGCTCGCGGAGCTCCTGGCTCAGGATGGTGGGAGAAACACCGATCCGATGTGCGACGCCGGCTCTCGCCAGCTGGGCTGCACCTTCGAGCACGGTGATGGACTGGCGATCGAGCAGCGGCCGCAGGGAGAGCTCAAGCCACGCCACACTCGAACCTGCGAAGAACACCATCAGCAGGATGTACACGAAAAACAAGCGCGTGCGGAACCCAAGCTCTAGCGCCGGCGCGTTACCGGACTGGTCGGCGCTGCCATGGGCCGCAGTCCCGGATGGCTTCATTCGCCGGGCGTGGATGCAACAGAGGAGGCGAACTTGTAGCCGACACCGCGGATGGTCTGGATGTAGTCGCCGGCCTCACCAAGCTTTTGGCGCAGTCGCTTTACATGGGTGTCGACGGTACGCGTGGTGACGGCCGTGCTGGCTCCCCACACCTCGTCGAGCAGCGCTTCGCGAGACTGTGCGCGACCGCGTCGCTGGAGCAGCGTGGTGAGGAGGCGAAACTCCAGAGCCGTGAGGACTCGCTCCTGGTCGTGCACCCAGGTCTGGTGGCCTGCCACATCCACCCGAAGGCAGCCGATGGAGAGCTCCTGCAGCTGGAGTGCTCGGGGGCGGGAGCGCCGCAAGACGGCTCGAATCCGCAGGGCCAGTTCTCGGGTGGAAAATGGCTTGGGTACGTAGTCGTCTGCACCCACCTCGAACCCGACCACACGGTCGATTTCGGCGGACCGTGCGGTGAGCATGATCACCGGAATGTCGGCGGTTTCACTGTTGGCCTTGAGCTGCCGACAGACCTCAGTGCCCTGAATGTCAGGCAGCATCAAGTCGAGCAGTACGAGGTCGGGCTTGGGGCTCGTCCGCGCTTCCCGCAAGGCAGACGCGCCATCACTGGCACCGCGAGTACGAAAGCCCTCGCGGCCGAGCGCAAAGCCGAGTGCAGAAACGAGATCGGGCTCGTCGTCGACGATCAGGATGAGGTCTGACATGCGGTAAGGCTATCGGCAGGTGGGTAGGCGAAGCCGTGACGCTTCCGTGAAAGGGTGTGTGGCGTTTCGATGGCGGCCTCGACCGCGCTGTGCCCGACCGGCTCGGAGCAGGTGTCTCTGTTCGATGGCGGTCCAATCCGGTACACTCAAGGGTGGGAATGTCGTGCTGTCGGGTGGATCAGAGCCGTGAACCCGAGCGGCGGCATCAAGGAGCGAGCACCGCATGTCGAGCATCCATCGCATCGCAGTCTTGATGGGCGTCTGTCTGGGTGTGGGCTGCTACCTGGCCAACCCAGAAGACACCGCGTCACCGGTCTCCGAAGACGACTCGGTGTCTGACATCAACGGCTCGGGCACGGGTGCGGTCCCCGAAGGTCGAGATGTCTTCGAGAACAATGATTTCACCATCTATTGGGAGCACTACGATGTGTGGGAGCAGGGAGCTTGCACCCGCATCCAGCTCAAGAACGAAGGCCGGGAAGTGCGCGGCTGGGAGATGGTGGTCGACCTGTCTGAAGACGTGACAAGCTGGTTGGACGCCGGTGGTGCGTTCATGTGGCTCGTCGGCGATCAGATCCTCATCGAGCAGGAGGACGACGCCGGCTTTGAGCCTTGGGAGCGCGCCAGCATGTATTACTGCGCCGAGCCCGCAGTCCTGATTGAGGACGTCGTGGTCACCTTCCGTGAGGCGGACGACGGTGATGGCTGGAGTGGGGATGACTCGAGCGGTGATGCCACCGACGCCGACGACGCGCCGGTGTTCACGGGCTCTGAGTCGTTCACCACCGAGGCGGGCTATCCGGTGGTCTGGACCTACGAGACGTACATGGTGTCGGACTACGCATGCATGAACATCACGCTTGCCAATGGGGCCGATGAAGCGCTCTCCTTCATCAGCTTCACGACGCAGATGAGCAACACCACGGAGTTTGTGGAGCCCGTGGGAGGAGCGCCGCTCGTCGACTCGTCGAGCGTGCTCACCTTCGTGTTCGACGATGGTGCGGTGGCCGACCCGGGTGCCTCGGTGGGGGGTCGGGTGTGTATGACTCCCATGGCCCGGCCCGTGGGGCTCTTGGATGTGGTGGTGCAGCCGTCGATGTGAGCATCAGCTCGCCCGTGGGGTGGGCGGGAAGACTCCCTTGCACGGAAACCGGACGAAATTCGACCGTCCCCAGGATCGGATCGGGCGATAGCGGGAAGCGTGTCCGCGGGCGGTGCCTGCGGAATCGGAGTGGACGTGTCGCTGCAGCTGCTGCGGATCCGAAACCTGGCCATCATCGAGGAGACCGAGCTCGAGCTTGGCTCCGGACTCAACGTCATCACCGGGGAGACCGGGGCGGGGAAGAGCATCCTGATTGCCGCTCTGGCCTTGGTTCTCGGCGGACGCGCCGATGCGGGGCTGGTGCGAACCGGTGCTCCCAGAGCCGAGGTCGAGGCGCTGTTCGAGCTGGGGGATGTGCCGGCGCTGCGGGCTCTGTTGGCAGAGCATGACATCGAGGCCGACGACGAGCTGGTGATCCGACGCGTGCTCCTGAAGTCGGGCCGATCGCGGGCCTATGTGGGCGGGCGCCTCACGCCGCTGCACCTGCTTCGGCGGCTGGCGAGAGGACTGGTCGATATCTCCAGCCAACACGAGCACCACACGCTCGTGGATGCGCGCACCCATTTGGAGCACCTGGATGCGTTTGCACATCTGAGCAGCACACGACAGCAGGTCTCCGAAGCCCATCGGGCGCTGCAGGATGCATCGGTCGCTTTGCAGCACGCCGAAGATGCGCTTCGGGCTCGGGCGGAGCGGGAAGATCTTTTGCGGTTCCAGCTGGGAGAACTGGCAACGCTCGACCCCAAGGCCGGTGAGGTGGATGCGCTCGAGCGCCAGGTGCAGAAGCTCCGACATGCAGCCGAGCTCGCAGAAATTGCCGGGCGAGCGGAGCGCACGCTGTATGGCGCCGACAATGCCCTCATCACCGGGCTGGCACGAGTCACGGCACGACTCGAACAGGCCGTTCGCCACGACCCTCTCTTTACCGAGCTCGTGGACCGTCTCGACTCCGCGCGGATGGAGGTGGAAGAGGTCGCTCGCGACTTGGAGCGCTATGGCGCGGAGCTGTCGTTGGAGCCGCGGGTTCTCGCCGAGGCCGAAGAGCGCTTGCAGGCGATTCGGCGGCTGGTGCGCAAGCACGGCCACACAATCAACGATCTGATCGAGTGGGGCTCGACAGCGCGAGCGGAGCTTGCGCAGCTGAGTGCAGGCGAGGCGCGGGTGGAGTCGCTGTCGACAGCGCTGGAGAACGCTCGAGAGCGAGCTCGGGTAGAGGCGTTTGCGCTGTCTCAGCACCGCCATGCTGCGGCAGAGCCGCTCGCGGCGGCCATGACCGCTGAGCTGGCCAGTCTCGGGATGGGTGGGGCCCGGGTGATGGTCGACGTCGCGCCGCTCGACGGAGAGGGTGGTGTGGCACTCGACGGGCAGCGACTCACGGCTCGGGGCATCGACCGTGTGGAATTTTTGATTGCGCCGAACCCGGGGGAGGAGCCTCGGCCCCTCGCTCGGGTGGCCAGTGGCGGAGAGCTGTCTCGTGCGCTGCTTGCCCTCAAGCGGGTGCTCTCCGACATCGGGCCGGTGGGACTCTTCGTGTTTGATGAGGTCGACACGGGGGTGGGTGGAGCCGTGGCCGAAGTCATCGGGCAGAAGCTGGCTGCGATCGCACGGGGCAACCAGGTGCTGTGCATCACCCACAGCCCACAGGTGGCCGTTTATGCCGATCGTCACTGCTTTGTGCACAAGATTCAGGAGGGGGGTCGCACCCACAGCCGAATTCAGCGACTGGATGAGGCTGCGCATCTCTCCGAGGTGAGCCGAATGCTGGGCGGGATTCAGGTGTCTGAGGCCTCGCGAGCAGCAGCCCTGCAGCTTCGCACCACAGCGCTCGCAGCGCGCGCGGATCCGCCAGATTGAAAGTCTCGCAGCGGTGAGCGGCTGGTTTCGGGTACCATCCGAGAACGGAGGCTGGATGGCCCTCTCGATTCCACTACCGATCTTGCTGGGCCTCGTTGCGGGAGGCCTCGTCTCCACCATTGGGGTGCTGCATGCCATCGGTTGGTCCGAGTCTGCCCGGCTCGAAGATGCCGATGCGGTTCGAAGGATTCTTTCGACCCACCATCCCGATGACACCGTGATCGACGTGCTCGTGGCCATGGATGGTGCGAGTGCGCTGGCGCTCTTTCACACCCAGACGCTCGCGCTGGTCTCGGTGCTCGGCGATCGCTTCGTTGTGCGCAAGCTCCCGCCCGGATCGGTCCTGCGCCTCCACATCGAGCCCACGCAGGTCGTGCTGGTGTTTCGCGACGTCTCCTTTCCACGCCTCACGCTCGCACTGCCCGAGGGCCCCGAGCGAGCCCGCTGGACTCCGCGCCTCACCGCTTGTGCCACTCCCGCCCTGGCCTCCTGAGCTTCTCCATGCCCGCTCCTGATCTCCCACCCATCGTTCAGCTCGCCGTGCCTTTCTTCATGGGCTCCATCGCCATTGAGCTTGCCATTGCGTACCTGCGGGGCGGCGCCCGCTACGAGACCCGAGACACGTTCACGAGCTTGTTGATGGGCGTGGGCAACCTCGCGATCGGCATCCTCACGGGCGGCGCCGTATACGGCATGCTGAGCTTCTTCCATCAGTTTGCCCCCATTTCGTTCGGCGAGATGTCGTGGGGATGGGCACCCTGGCTGTTCGTCGTGTGCTTCACCATCGACGACCTGCGGTACTACTGGTACCACCGGATCATGCACGAGTCGCGGTGGTTCTGGTCGGCCCATGTCGTGCACCACTCATCGCAGCACTACAACCTGTCCACTGCGCTTCGCCAGACCTGGACCTCCGAGATCATGCTCGGATTCCTGTTCCGGGTGCCACTCGTCCTCGTTGGCTTCGACCCGATCATGTTGGGCTTCGTGGGTGGTGCCAACCTGATCTACCAGTTCTGGATTCACACGGAGCTGATCGACCGGATGCCGGCCTGGTTTGAGGCCGTGTTCAACACGCCATCGCACCATCGAGTGCACCACGCCGTAAACCCGCGCTACCTCGACGCCAACTATGCGGGCACGTTCATCATCTGGGATCGCCTGTTTGGCACTTTTGTGCCCGAGCTCGACCACGACCGGCCGCGATACGGCATCACCACACAGCTCGGTACGTTCAATGTGCTGCGGGTGGCCTTCCACGAGCTGATCGGAATGGTGCGGGATGCCGTGCAGCCGCGGCTCTCGATGGGGCAGCGCCTCAGCTACCTGTTCCGGGCGCCGGGCTGGAGTCATGACGGCTCCCGTCGAACCGCGGCCGATGTGAAGCATGCCTACGTGGTCCGTCATCCCGATCAAGCAGGCATGCCGGGTCTCCCAGCAAAGAGCAGTTGAAGCTCGGGTATTCTCGCCCGACAGGTGGTTGTGGATAGGGTGCCGCGCAACATGACGGGAGTCGATCGGGTGGGCCGCAGCTCGTCAGGCCCCCAGCATTTTGGGAGGCTGTCGGTCGAGGATCGTTGCATCAGTGAGCACGCTGATCACGGGTGATGTGCACAGCAGCAAGGCGGTGCGACCGTGGGTGCAATACTCCGTGGAGCCTGCTCGAACCTTCCGCGAACATGGAGCCAGGATGTCTTCCACTGAGCGCAGTCCCGACGCCGTCTTTCAAGACCGCCTGGCCGCTGGATTCATGGCCGGACACGTGATGCTGCAAGTCGTGGGTGGACTGCTACTCACGGCGATCTTTGTGGGGATGGGTGGCCTGTTCGGGGCGATCGGCGTGGCCGAAGACGAGCTCGCCGCGATTGCAGCGGGAGGGCTGTTCGGAGGCGTGGGGATCCTGCTGACCCTCTTCCTGGTGATCCAGGCGATTCCCGCTGCACTGGCGGTATGGGGGTTGTGGCGCGGGACCTGGTGGCGCCACCTCATGGCGATCGTAGCGGCATCGCTCGCGGTGACCCACTTTCCCGTAGGCACGGTGCTGGCGGTCGGTACCCTGTGGTGCGCATACCGGGGATACCAGGCCGAGCAGAAGGCATAGGAGCGCGGGGGCATCGTCGAAGCGGCTCGACAACTGTACAAGTGTACAGTACATTCCCGCCAAGAGGTGTGGATGATGCAGCTGAGCTTTCTCGGACGTGGCCGTCCGTCGGTGGATGGGGCCATGGCCGGTCGTATGCGGACTTCGCTTGCTGAGGGCGCTTGGGTTGATCATGTGTCGGGATGGGTGAAGGGCCACGGTGCCGTGTTCGATCACCTACGGTCCACCACGCGCTGGCAGGCGCACGAGCGGCCCATGTACGACCGTGTGGTGTCGGTGCCGCGGCTGATGGGTCGGGTGCCGCGCGATGGTCCGGGTCACCCGGTGCTCACGCAGATCGGCCGCGCGCTGTCGGCGCAGTATGGGCATCCCGAGTGGCACGTGTCGCTGGCGCTGTACCGCGATGGTCGAGACAGTGTGGCCTTTCACGGCGACCGCATGGGGGATCGGCGTTGGGACACCGTGGTGGCGGTGGTCTCGCTCGGGGAGCCGCGACGCTTCCTGATCCGGCGAGCAGGTGGCGGGGCGTCGATGGGCTGGAATGTGGGATGGGGCGACTTGCTCGTGATGGGGGGCAGCTGTCAGGCCACCTACGAGCACGCCATTCCGAAGTGCCGCCGTGCGGGGCCACGGATGGCGGTCATGTTCCGTCCGGTTTCGGTGCCAGAGGTGTAGGCACGCGGCCGATGGTGCGCTCGAACAGGGCGTAGATGCGGCGGTACTCGTCGAGCCATGATGCCGGCTCGGTGAAGCCGTGGCCTTCGATGGGGTAGCTGGCCAGCTCCCAGCCGGTCTTGCGCAGCTCGATGAGGCGCTGGGCGAGGCGCACGCTGTCTTGGTACGGCACATTGCTGTCCACCATCCCGTGGCAGATGAGCAAGGGGTCTTCGAGGCCCTCGGCGTGCTCGATGGGGGAGCTGCGGCGGTAGGCTTCGGGATCGACTTCGGGCGTGTTGAGGATCGCGCGGGTGTAGCCGTCGTTGTAGTTCGACCAGTCGGTCACTGGGCGCAGAGCAGCACCGGCCGCCCACAGCTCGGGCTGCTTGAACAGGGCCATGAAGGTGATGAACCCGCCATATGAGCCGCCGTAGATGCCCACGCGGGCTGGGTCGACGTGGGCGTTTTCGGTGAGCCAGGTGATGCCATCGGCGAGGTCTTGCAGCTCGGGATGCCCCATCTGGCGGTAGATGGCGGTGCGCCAGTCGCGCCCGTAGCCTCGGCTTGCCCGGTAGTCCATGTCGAGCACCACGTAGCCTTGCTCCACGAGCAGGGAGTGGAACATCATCTCGCGGAAGTAGGCGCTCCAGCCCTCGTGGCTGTTCTGCAGATAGCCCGCACCGTGCACGAACACGACGGCGGGTCGGCCACCTTGGGGTGGCGGCTCAGTGGGGCGGTACACCCGCGACCAGATGGGGGCCTCGGTGTGGGTAGACGGGATGGGCAGGATTTCGGGGACCATCCAGTCGATGGCAGCCCAGGTGGGCTCGATGGTGTCGGTGAGCTGCCGGGCCGGCGCACCGGGTCTCGCGGCCTGCACATAGAGCTCTGGCGGGCGGAGCACCTCGGAGTGCTCGATGACGATGGACCGGTCGTCGGGAGAGAGACGGAAGTCGTTGACCCCACCGAGTGCGGTGACGGCCTCGATGGGGCCGCCGGCGGTGGGCACTCGGTACACTTCGTAGTGGCCGGGTCGCTCGACGTTGCCGCTGAAGTAGATCCAGCGACCGTCTGCGGTGGCCGCGGGGTCGTATACCTCCCAGCGTCCCTCGGTCAGAGCCTGCGTATTGGCGCCATCCCAGCGGTAGAGGTGGGCGTAGCCGCTGGCTTCGGACTGGAACCACAGAGTGTCGTCGGGCAGCCAGGCGAGGTGGTTGAAGGGCCAGGCGATCCATGCCGGGTCGTGCAGGTGGTCTACGACGGTGGGGGTATGGGCGCTGGCTCGCTCGGTGCGGTCCACGGTGGAGAGGTCGACCACCACGGTCCACCGGTCCTTGTCGTCGATGCTGTGCAGCTGTAGGGCGAGCTGGCTTCCCGAGTCGGTCCAGGCGTGTCGGTAGAGAGTGACGGGGCGCAGGGGTCGGTCATCGGGCAGCGGCTCGGCGCGAATGTGGGCGAGCGGGTCTTCGCTGCGACCGGGCAGCCGGTCGAGGGCGACGGAGATCGGGTCGCCCTGGTCGACAGGCACGAGCCACACCGAGACGTCTTCGCGGGCCCC
Organism: uncultured Pseudomonadota bacterium; assembly: GCA_913044235.1. GTDB lineage: Bacteria > Myxococcota_A > UBA796 > UBA796 > UBA2385 > CAJWOS01. Next base: position 21,376 of record CAJWOS010000004.1, on the reverse strand, counting down.
GGTCCCCACTTTGGGGCGGAGCTCCGAGGTCTCTACATAGCCGGAGGCGGTCACGAAGGCGGGCATGGGGTCGCGCTCGGGGGTGGCCGGCTTCGGTCGGTCCACCACCAGCAGCCACGCGCCATCGGGGCTGAGGCTCTGGTCCACGAGCTCCCGACCGTCGCCGAAAAAGACCTCGCGTGAGACAAAGTCATCTCGGAGGGCACGCTCTGTACTTTCGGTGCGGTGGCGCTCTCTCTCGGCCTGTGACCTCGCCAGGGAGGGAAACAGCCGCAGCTGCTGCGCTTCGAGGAAGCTGTCGGGGGATGCGTCGGCGGGGTCATCCTCAAGCACGAGGGTCACCAGAGGGGTGGGGTCGATGCCATCGAGGGCGGCCGCCAGCCAGGTGTTGTGCTGGCGCCATGCCACACGACCGTCGGTCAGAAAGCCTGGCTGGCGGGCGTGCACATTGGGCGTGGTGAGAGGGTGGGCGCCTTCTTTGCGATCGACCACCCACACAGCGCCGCCCACTGTGGTCAGCCGATAGCGACCGTCGTCTCGCAGCACGCCGCCGGGTGCGAGCGCCTGCTCGCGGGCGGTGTCGCCCACCTGCACTGGCTCTCCACCCCGCACACCCACCGTCCACCAGTCGGCGTCGTCGCTGCCGGCCTGCTTGCGGCGGTACCAGACCGTGCGGCTGTCGAGGCCAAAGCCCGGCGCGTAGGGGGAGCGGGCCACCCAGTCCGGGTGGGCCATGATCTGTTCCAGGCCGGGCACCGCCTCACCGGCGGTGGCCACACCGAGTAGCCAGAGCATCAGAGCCACAGACATCGCTCGCCTCCTCGCGCAGCCGGCTTGGCTTGCGCAGCCGGTCTATCCGGTGGTCGCTCAGAACCAGGCCTGCATGCTCGCGAAGACTGTGGTGGGTGTGGTGCCCAGCTCGCTGCGGAAGGGGTCTTCTGCAATCTCAAGGGCGCGCGTCCCGGCGTCGATGGGGGTGTCGAAGCGCTCGATCTGGTAGTCCGGTGGTCGCTCGCCGAGACCGATGTAGGCGCCGAGGTTGCCCGTCACGTTGTCGGAGACGCTCCAGATCAGGCTTGGCCCGGCCAGGGCGCTCGGGTCTTCGAGGTTGGCGATCAAGACCAGCATGCCAGACAGGGTGGGCCGGACTTCCTGGGTGATGGAGACCGCGCTGTAGGTGCGCCCTGCCAGCCAGAGCTCGGAGCGGCGGTAGCGCGGGCTGTCGTACTGGTCGAGGTAGTCGCTCGGGTCGGTGGCTCCGTTGGTCTGCACATAGACCTCCCCAATGAGCTGGGTGGTCGGGGTGACCGAGCCTTGGGCACCCACCACGGAGCGCACGAACAGGTCTTCGTCGTCTTGGCGGGGTTCGGTGACGCTGGTGTCGGTGTGCAGGCTCACCGGTCCGATGGAGCCCGCAAGGCTGATGCCGCCCACTGTGTCGCCCTGCACGAGCCCACCAAACAGGCCGATGTCCCACAGCCCGAGCGTCTGCTGGGCGTAGACCGCGTGCACCATGCCGTCGAGATCCCAGTCGCCTCGATAGGCGCTCGCGACCGTGGCTTGCCCGCCGGTCCCGTAGTAGGCGTCGACCCGCGCGGCATCCACACCCGGCTTGTACTCTTGGTCGACCGAGGTGGGAAAGAACGGGTTTACGAGATCGAGCGGGGTGAAGAAAAAGCCGCGTCCGAAGGTGATGGCTTGGCGACCGACGGTGGCGCCGACCGGGCCCTGCTCGAATTTGAAGGCCAGGCGGTCGGCACGGAGCTGCACCAGAAGCTCGTCGTCATCGACCGCCTCCCATGACAGGTCGACGGCCTCGGGGATGCCGGTGCCGGTCTGTGCGAGGGTGAGACCGGTGCCTGCGGCGGCGGGTTGGATGGTGAGCTGTGGATGGAGCTCGAAGCTCCACTGGTCGCCATACACCTCGAACGTGAGGCGCGATGTGAGCAAGCCAGAGCTCGATGCGCTGGCCTGGACTGCGTCTTTTTCGAGCGGAAAGGGCTGCGCAAACGCGGAGCCGTCTTGGACCTCGGCCGCGAAGAAGTCGTTGTCGTACGGGTAGGTGGAGAGGTGGAACACCTTGAGGTTGCCGCCGACCTCCAGCTCCGCAGCGGAAGCCACTCCCACCAGGAGCAGCAGGCCGCTCACTTGACGCGGTCCTCAGAGATCTTGCCATCGACGAGGGTGACGACTCGTTGTGCTGCCTGCATCACCTTGGGGTCATGCGTGGCGAACACGAAGGTGATTCCCTGCTCCTGGTTGAGCGACTTCATCAGGTCGAGCAGATCATCTCCGGTCTTCGAGTCGAGGTTGGCCGTGGGCTCGTCGGCGAGCACGAGCGCCGGCTCTCCCACGATGGCCCGCGCCACCGCGACCCGCTGCTGCTGTCCGCCCGACAGCTCGGAGGGCAGGCGGTGCTCCATCCCTTCGAGTCCGACCGCGGCCAGGGTGCGCATCACCCGCTCCTTGCGCTCGGCGGGACCGATTCCACGCATCATGAGCACGAACTCCGCGTTTTCGAAGGCCGTGAGCACGGGGATCAGGTTGTAGGCCTGAAAGACGAACCCGATGCGGTTCAGACGCAGGTTGGATCGGGCCACCTTGTCCATTCCCACGAGCTCTTGGCCGTCGATGAGCACGCTGCCCGTGGTGGGCGTGTCGAGGGCACCGATCTGGTTGAGGAGGGTGGTCTTGCCCGAGCCCGAAGGGCCCATCAAGGCGGTGAACTCACCGGGTGCGATGTCGAGGCTCACGCCTCGGAGGGCATGGACCTCGATCTGACCCTGCTGGTAGGTTCGGGCGAGATCTCGGACCTGGACGATGGAGTCGGCCATGGACGTTTCCGCGGTTGGGTGGGAGGACGATTCGGTCAGTGCTGGCGCATGGCCTGGACGGGCTCAAGCTGAGCGGCGTACCAGGCGGGCCACAAGGTGGACAGGACGGTCATGCCCCACGCGACGGCACACGAGACAGCGGTGCCGGACCAGTGGAGCTGGGGATAGATGACTGCATCGATGGGAATGCCGGCGACGTCTGCTTCGCCGCCCATCAGCTCGTTGAAGTCGAGGCCATAGGCAAGCAGCGGCCAAGTAAAGAGCAGCCCCAGTGCCAGCCCGAGCAGCGAGGAGAAGAAGCCGAGCAGGATGCCTTCAAAGAGAATGATGCGGAAGATCTGGCCCGGCCGCGTGCCGAGGGCCATCATTACACCGAACTCCCGGACCCGCTCCATCACGCTCATCAGCACGGTGTTGAGCACACCCATGCACACGATCATCGCGATGATGAAGAACATGACTCGAGACGACTGACGGTCGAGCTGGATGTATTCGTACAGCTCGGGCAGGGCTTGCTGCCAAGGAAGCACCTCGACGGGTCGCTCGCCCATGGACTGCTGGACTGCGGCCCGCACGGCCTCGACACGGTCGGCGTCATCGAGGTGGACGGTGACCATGGTCGCGGTGTCGGGCTGCTCGAGCGCCGCCTGTGCCGCGGCGACCGTCACGAGGCCCATGAAGCCATCCACCGAGTCGGTGCCCGTGCGGAGCAGGCCCCGCACACGGAACAGTCGGCTCACGACATCGTCTTGGCCCTGTACCATCAGCACAACCTTATCGCCGAGCTCCACCTCGAGGGACTCCGCGAGCTTGGCCCCGAGGACCACACCTCGCTGGTCGTCGGGCTCGAGCCATGCACCGCCCTCCACGATCTTGTCGGACCAGTCGGAGATGGTGGCCTCGGCCTTGGGCTCGATGCCCACGAGGGCCACACCCGAGGTGTTGCGCGTGGACTGGACCAGCCCTTGGATAAGCACCCGGCTTGCCACCCGAGCGCTGGGTGCTGCCGCATGGACCGCGGCAGATACCGCGGCTGCATCCGGAACAAGAAGGTGCATATCGGGGTCGTCTTGGTAGCCTTCGGCTTGCACCACAACGTGACCGGCTAGCATCGAGACGCCCCGACTCACCATCGTGGCGTAGGAGCCCGTCTGCAGGTTGTCGGTGAAGATCAACAGCGCCAGGCCCGTGGCGATGGCCGCCGCCGTGATGAGGGTTCGACGGAGGTTCTTCCGCAGGTTGCGCGCTGCAAGGCGCATGAGTCCGACCGCTGCCATCAGATCTCCCGCATGGCTTCGACGGGTTCGAGCCGTGCGGCCCGAACCGCTGGCCAGATCGCGGCCAGGAGGGTGACGATGTAGACCGTGACCACGGTGAAGATAATTCCACCGGGCCGCACGATCGCTCTGATGACCGGGTCGAGCGTGACCCCCATGTAGCTGAGACCTTTGCCATCGACCGAGAAGTCGATTCCGACGTAGACGAGGTAGGCATCGAGCAAGCCGCCGAGGGCCAGCCCAATCGCTGCGGCGAGAGTTGCGAGCAGCAGCGTCTCGGTAATGACCAGGCGCATCAGCTGGCGGGGAGCGAGGCCGAGGGCCCGCAGCACGCCGAACTCCTGCACCCGCTCGAACACGCTCATGAGCATGGTGTTGAGCACCCCGAGAGCGGCGACGGTGAGCACGATCCCCAGCACGATGAAGGCCGAGGTCTCTTGAAGGGTGATCATCTGCGCCGCCTGCGGACTCACCATGTCCCAAGTGCGCACGATGGACGTTTCGCTGTCGGAGAGGGCCCGGACCGCATCGCCCAGGGTGCCGGCTTGCTTGACTTCCTCACCCACCACGAGGACTTCGTGAATGCGGTCTTCCATCGCCAGGAAGGTCTGTAGGTCGGTGATGTGTACCCAGACTCCGGCGCGGTCGCGGGCGACCTGCCCGGTGCGGGCCACGCCCACCACGGTGTAGAGGTCGTTGGCGACGCCGCCATAGGCATCCTGGCCCACGAGCACCAGCTCATCGCCGGGCCCGACCTCGAGCTCTTCGGCGAGGTCAGCCCCCACCACTGCTTGCATCGCCGGATCGCCAGGGAGCCAGGCGCCATTGATCACGGTCTGGTCGACGCCGGTGATGGTTGCTTCGATGCCCGGAGACACGCCGATGAGCTGGGCGCCTGCGGAGGCCTCTGCACCACCTGCGAGCGCGAAGCTGTACATGCGAGGGGCCACCGAGACGGCCTCGGGCAGCGCGCCGATCGGTTCCACCAGTCTGGCGGGCAGCGTGTCGTGGGCGCGCTTCTTGGTCGGGTAGTCGGGGTGATGGACCTGCACATGACCGATGGACTGGGTGACCATCAGGTCGAACATCTTCGAGTAGATGCCATCTTGAAGGGCGATCGTGGCCATGCACATCGCGATGCCCAAGCCCATCGCGGCGGCGGTGATGAAAGTGCGTCGTCGGTGCCGCAACAGGTTGCGCCACGAGACGGAGAGGTAGAACCGGGAGGTGCGAGTGGCCATGGTCGGGTCAGCGCTTCAGGGACTGGAGGCTAAAGATGCGGTCGCCGAGCTCTACGTCGAACTGCATCTCCGAGTATCGAATCTCGGTGAACTCCGCGGGTGCGTCAGCCGGCTCCACGCGGAGGGTAGCTGGGAGGGTGCGGCCGCCCATCTCCTGGATGTCGAGGAACTTCATGGTCCGCACCAGCTCCCCTTTTTCGTCGAAGTAGGCGATCTGGACGGGCTGTCGGTCTGACCGTACATCGAGCACCACCTTGCCCCACACCACGGGGGCTTCCGGCTTGGGCACGAGCTCTACGCGGTACACCCCCTTGCCTTCGGCATCAGGCTTGGCGGTGAGCGTGTAGGTGTAGTCCTCGCGCATTCGAGACTGCTTGACGAGGTCGTCGTTGGTGATGTGTGAGCCCATCCACTGGCCCGACATCGCAGCGCCGGAAATCTTCATGGTGCGGTCGATCTTGGGCATGTAGTTCCAGATGTTGTCACCCACTTTCAGCGTGGACATGCCCTTTTCCTTGGCCGGCGACAGGATGCGGATGAGGGAGTCCTCGGTGCCACGGGTCCAGACTTCCATCTCCATGCTGCGCTCGTAGCGGTCGGTCTTGACCTGCATCGACATCTTGCCGTGGGACGACGCGCCGCGGTTAGCGTCGTCGGCGGCATCGAGCAGCTCCTCGACCGTGGGCTCTGCGGCTTCGGCCACCCCGAGTGGTGCGATGACCGCAGCGCCCAAGAGCGCAGGGATACCGAACAAGATGCTGAACATCACGGGAAACAGGCGACGCATGAGGGATCCTATTTTGTGTAGGACTGCTCGTACCGGTCGAGGAGGCCCGGAAGCTCCTGTTCCATGAACGACCAGATGGTGTGGAATTCGGTGAGCCTGCTGCGATCGGTGGCATCGGTCTCGGGCAGCAGCTCGAGGCCTTGCTCGGCAATCTCGCGAAACCGACGCGCGCGGTCGTTTTCATTGCGCATCACGCGTGTCCAGGCGCCCGGTGCGATGCGGAAGAGCGTGCTGCGGGTTCCGATGCGCGCGGTTCGCTCCACGATGCCGAAGTGTTCCAGCAGCCGGGTGTTGGTAGAGATGCTCGCCCGGCTCGCCGATAGCGCTTCTGTCAGCGCAGAGGCGGTCTGCTCGGCCGGCTGGCAGACGAGGAGCCACCCGAGAATGCGACCGGCGATCCGGGGAAGGCCGCTCGCTTCCCAGAGCATGCCGTGTGCTTCGACGAAGGCAGAGACATCAGGGCATTGAGAGGACATGGATGGCCGCTCCGAGTGAACGAGTTCTATATTTTTCGGTAGTTTCAGTCAAGACCGAAACCCGAAGCGTTCGAGGGGGACCGGTGTGGCTCGGGCCGTTGTGCGTTGGCCTGTGCGGAACCGCTCATGGTTTCGCAAAGAAACGAAGAAGACCAGGTGACACCATGCCCATCGGTGAGGCCATACACAGCAGCCGCGATACCGTTCGCCACAGGGCTCGTGCTCGTCATGGTGTGATCAGGATGCTTCGCAACGTGTGTCGTTTCCTGCACAAGTCGCGGTGAAGGCGTCGAACAGGTCACATTGCGTACAAAACGGCTGCTATGTGATAAGCGGCGGCGAACACCGTGCTCCAGTGGTTTCGTGCTGTCGTCTTCATTTTTATTTTCGACTGTTTTGGCCGTACTTACGGGCAGTCCCGCGCACGCCGGCCACGCGTCGGTCACCGGCTACCTCCGAGCCGGCGCTCGCCCCGACTTTCAAGGTGCCGGTGCCACCCTCGGCTACTGGAACCTGTATGGGCGCCTCATGAACGAGGGCCCATATGCGATGGTGGAGCTGGACTACGACATCATCGAGCGGGAGCCCATGGCTCCTGAGCCGTGGGCCGACCTGCACTTTCGGGTGGAAGGCGGCACCATCAGCCGGGCCAGTTCCAATGGCTCGCTGGGTGGCTTTCTGACCTCGCAGCTCTATGTGCGCGGGGGCAATGTGCTGTTGCCAGATGTCACCTGGCAGGTCGGGACCCTCGACCGGTTCCTTGGCGACCTGGGCCTCTACGACATGCGGCCTGCGCAGATCTTCTTCGAGACGGTGGGTGCGAGTGCCCTCTGGGAGCGTCCCCGCTTCGAGTGGCTCGTGGGCTTCGGCGACTCTGGATTCTTCGTCAACCCGGAGCGCTACTCCACGATCCTCACCCCCGGCACGCTGTTTCGAGTGAAGGTCCTCGACCAGCTCGAGATCGGTGGTGGGGGCATGTATCGCTATGAGCCCGAGGGGCAGGGCAACGTCAATGCACCGCACCAGACGCCAGGAATGAACTACGAGTCCTGGGTTCGGGGCGAGGCGGTTCAGGACTGGATGCAGCAGAATCCGAACCGAGAGATCGACTTTCCCGATCCGGTGGCCACGGATGCCCAGAGCTGGAAGCTGGTGGGGTACCTCGGCACCGGCGGCTACGGGCCGGTGATCTGGAACAACTTCTTCGTGAGCTGGGAACGCCTGCATCCGCAGACCACTTCGTCCGAGTTCTATGAAGGCAGTGAGTACACGCTGTACGTTCACGACTTCACCGACGAGCGAACCGTTCTGTTGATGGGTGACGAGCTGCAGATTCGGGTGATTCCAGGGCGGTTCGACATCGCCTGGGGCGGACTCTACGGCCGGCACACCGACGGCGACAACGAGATCGCTCCAAGCGACCACGTGCGTCGCTACATGTCCACGGTGCTGCGTGGACAGGTCTACATCACCGACACCGTGCACTGGCTCACCGAGACCTCCATCGCGAAGGAGATCAGCGACAACGGCAACGCCTATCGCGAGCACTACGACAGCCTGTTCGCGAACACCGAAGGTCGCGCAGATGCTCGGGGCCTGGAATATGGCGACACCGACACCCGCTACACCTGGCAGGGCAAGGGGGGTGTGGTGCTCAACCCGCTCGGAAAGGGTGTCTACAGTCGCCCCTCGCTGCGCTTTCTGTACGGCGCACAGTACTCGAACCAGAACAACGCCTTCGGGAATAGTTTCGTCGAGACGATCGACCAATACAATGCCTTCGGCAATGTGGAGCGCCACTGGCACCACGTGTTGTCGCTGGAGACGGAGGCGTGGTTCTGATGCGTCCTTGGAATCGTCGGGATCTTCTGCTCAGTGGTGCGGCCTTCGCTGCATCCGGATGCATGCCCAAGCCTCCCCTCATCACTGCGTCGAGCGCCATGCCAGTAGTGCTCGCTGGGGTTCTCTCCGGCAAGCAAAGGAAGCCGAGTGCACTGCCCGAAGGGGTCATGCGTCGTCTCGCGCGTGCGCTGGAGTCACGAAAGCTCGTGCCCAAGTCGCTGGAGATGGATGAGGTTCGTCCGACCTTCGAGCAGAAGCGGGGCACGCCCCAGCGCTTGGAGTGGCTGGCGGACAAAGCCGGTGAAGGAGCGGTGCTGCTGGTGGAGCTGGCCGCATTTTATGACACCCAGATCCAGGGTCGGCTGCGCTGGACGGTCCGAGGCACGCTGTCGCTGGGATCGGCTGCAGCACCCGCGAGCGCAGTCCAGCGAACCATCGACACGGCGGTTTTCCTCCAGTTCTTGCACCAGGCGGAGGCCGAAGCCGCGCTCGAGGCTGCGACCACCATCGAGCGCGCAGCGCAACGCCTGCTCGACGACTGGCTCCGCGCACAAGGATGAACGCCGCAGGCCGGCGGATAGGCGGACTGGCGCTTTGCTGCATGATTGGCTGCGGAGACCACAGCCACACGCTGCGTCCGATGGGTGCCGATCGCGAGGTGGTGTTGCGGGCGGCGGAGCCGGATGACCTGGTCTACTTGGTCATGGTGGATCGCTTCGAAAACGGCGATCCGAGCAACGACGCCTCGATTGACCGGGACGATCCCCATGGCTGGCACGGGGGAGATGTACAAGGGGTGCGCGATCGGCTCGATCACCTCGAATCGATCGGGGTGAAGACTGTCTGGTTGACCCCAGTGACCGCGGCTCGAGAGGAGAAGGTCGGTGAGTGGGGTGCGTTCCATGGCTACTGGCTGTCTGATCCGTGGGCGATGAATCCACGCTTTGGATCGGTCGCCGAGCTTCGGGCGCTGTCCGACGATCTGCATGCACGTGGAATGCGACTTGTGGTCGACATGGTCTGGAACCACACGGACTACGAGGCAGAGGTGCGCACAGCACATCCGGAGTGGTTCCACCATGAGGGCGACATCGAAGACTGGAACGATCCCCTGGAACGGGTCCGAGGCGATGTGCACGGCTTGCCCGATCTGGCACAGGAAAATCCGGCGGTGCGGGCCTGGCTCCACGATGCGGCTGTGGCCTGGGTCGATCGTGCCGGACTCGATGGCCTGCGCATCGATGCGGTGGGACACATGCCGCGATCGTTCCTGTCGTACATGAATGAACGACTCGACAGTCATGCGCGCAAGCGAGGCAATCCAGATGGTGTCTGGACACTGGCCGAGGACTTCACCGGGGATCCGATCGCCCTGGCGGAGACTGTCGAAGCAGGTGGTTTCGACGCCATCTTCGACTTTGCCCTGCACTACGCCTTGCTCGATGTCGCCTGTCGAGGAGCCGATCCGCTCCGCCTCGCGTCGACCCTCTCACTCGATCGCTACGGCCCACCGGCCCAGTCGAGGGTCACATTCCTCGACAACCACGATCTGCCGCGGGTGGGATCGGTATGTGGGGCCGACACCCCCGCGGGCCTCGCTCGAATGGACGCCGCATTCTTGCTGTTGTTCAGCCTTCGGGGCACGCCCTGTCTCACCTGGGGAACGGAAGCGGTGGTGCTGGGCCACGAAGAGCCGGCGAACCGTGCCGACTTGCCATGGACGCAGACGGACAAGCGCAGCCCGCTGCTCGAACAGCTGGCTACCCTGCGCAGCCAGCATGGTGCCTTGCATGCAGGAACGAGCCGGATCGTCGACGCGAGCCCCGGCCATGTGCGCATCGAGCGTGAGCTTGATGGTGAGTTGGCAGTAATCGACGTAATTTCGAGTAATTTCAAACTCTTTGACCAATCGCGACTGCGCACACGAATGCATGTGGAGTCGGTTTGGTGGGCTCGGACCGAGGGGGCAGGGGAGCGCGATCCGGCAGTGATCCACCGTCGCCTGCCCGAAGCGCCGCTCGTGGGTGCCGGGCTGCCGGAGCTCGCGGAGTTGCAGGGGGACGGACCGTGGACGGTGCGCGTGATCATTGGGCGAAAAGCATCACCAGACGAAAGGAATCGTGAAGTTGAAGAGTCGGGCGTACACCGAATTGAGGTCACGGTGCACGGGGCCCCTGCGACCGGTGAGCTGCGCCTTGTGGGCGCCCATCCAGCACTGGGCGCGTGGAATCCTGAGCGCTCGGTCGGCCCGGTCTCACCGGGAGGCAACACCTTCCGCGTGGAAATGCACGATGGGGATGTGCCGTCGTTCAAGGCGATCGTTGTGGCGAGTGATGGTGCTGTGACCTGGTCTCCGGCTGCAGACAGGGTCGTGTTTCTACGACCCGATCTTGACACGTCGAGAGTAGAAGTGGCCTGGAGCCCTGCCGAGGAAGCCACGAAGCCGTGATTGACATCCGTTTCGGAAGAGACCGTTTCACGGTCCGGGACGCATCAGAAAAGCACGCTGCTCGAACAAGTAGGAAACCCTGGCTGGTACGTGGAACAGTAGGGCGCGGCGGAGACGTGTTGGTCGGGTTCGAACGGGCGTATAGTAGGGGCGCCTTGTCGATATTGCCGCTCTACCAATGCCAGTTGTTGTAGGCTTGTTCTCTATGTCGCGTTTCCACATCCAGCTCGAAGTCCGCGCTGTTGGTCCGAACAGTGGTGACAGTCGGGGTGAGCCCCAATGGTTCGCAGTTCGCTGTGGCGATGGGCCGGTGTATCCCGTGCGCATGCGGTGGGAAGATGGCTGGCAGAGCGATCTGGACCAGCTCTACCACCACGAGCGTGCAGGTGAGGTTCTCAACCGGCTCGGGATGCGGCTTATGCGGCTGCTCTCATCGACTGGATGGCCACGTCAGGCCGCACTGATTCGTGAGGCCCACGATCGTGGCGACACCGTCTGCGTGTCGGTCGTCTGTGACACACCTGCCGTGCTCCGCCTGCCATGGGAAGCACTACCTGTGGGGGATGGCGGCTTGCCGCTTGCCCAAATCCTGAGCGAGCCCATCGCGTATTCGCTGCCCGGAGCGGGCGTCCGACCAAAGCGCGATGTCCATCACCCCAACGGTGGACGCTTGATGATCGTGTCGTCGGGTGGTGGCGAGGCACGCCGTGTAGGGCTTCGAGCGGTGGTCTCCGAGAGCATGGCGCGGCCTGCGCAGGAAATGCTGGACGGACCTGGACTCGCCGCGCTGTCCGATGCCCTCGAGCAGGGGCTGCGGCGCAATCGACCCGTCACGATGCTGCATCTGGTCACGCGGGTGGAGATGCGCGCGGAGGGGCTCTCGGTCCTGATGGGCGGTGGTGGGGCCACGGCGGAGTGGGTGCGAGAGCGCGACCTCGGCAACCTCCTGTCTCGGTATGCAGACACGCTCCGCGTGGTTGTGCTTAGCCTCACAGGCTTGCCAGGCACCGATACTTCGGGACTCGCGCGCTTGCTCCACCGGGCGGGTGTAGCGGCTGTGGTCTCTCCGCGGCTGCCGCTGTCCGAAGATGGTGTCATCCCGCTTGCCGCACATCTGTACGATGCCCTCATCGCGCAGGCGCTTCCGCTGAACAAGGCCCTCACGAAGACCTACGCGCAAATGCGGGCCGAGGGCTTTCGGCTCGACGCGGCGTCGCACCAGATCTTCCGCATGCCGTCGGTGAGTGGGGCGATTCGTCCGTTCACGTTCGCACCGTACCGGGGACTGGCTTCCTACGGTCCGATGGACTCCACGCGCTTCTTCGGCCGGTTCGCCGAGACTCTCAAGCTCGTCGATCTCGTCTCCTCGCTCACCAAGCAGGGGCGCCCACGATTTGTGCTGGTGGCCGGTGCCCCCCACTCCGGTCGCACATCGCTGATTGAGGCGGGACTGTTTCCGGCGCTGCGCGACAAGACTCCAGGGCTCGAGCTGTGTCGGATTGACCCGTCGGTCGACTCGCTCAACCAGGTCGACGCCGCTCTGGCAGCACCGCGGAAGGATCGTTCCTCCGTGCTCTTGGTGATCGACTCTCTCGACCATCTCTTGTCGACCTCCGACTCCATCGCCACCGCTCGCCGCCTGATCAACCGGCTGTGGCGTCTCGCTGCGTCGGGCACAAGCCGTGTCACAGTGGTGGTGGTGCTGCGAGTGGACCAGCTCGCTGCCTGCGGACGCATCGTGGTCGACGATCTCGGTGCGAGCCTGGAGAATCTTGCGTACGACGATCGGCACCGACTGTTCATCACGGAGCCCGGACCTCGAGCGCTCCGCGAAATCATCGACCGCCCGGCACAGATGGTCGACTTGGCGATGGATGCGGAGTTTGCCACGAGCGTGATGCGTGCCGCGGCTCGCCGCCCGGGCAGCCTGCGGGAAGTGAGTCTTGTGCTCGATCGGGCGTGGACGCAGAGGCGCAACGACATCATCCGTGGCATCGGCCATCCCGAGTCTTCGCTGCTGTCCACCGCGTTTGCGCGTCTCAATGACCGACTGCGCCTCCAGTTTTCTGACGAGACGGATCAGGCGTTCATCGGCACGCTGTTCCGGGGACTGGTCGACAGCTCCAGCGGTGCGCCCATCCCGGTCGACACGGTGGACCTGCTGCCATCTGCGGCAGAGGCTCGGAGTCGATTTGAGCGAGTGGTGCGTGGACTCGTCGAGCTGGGTCTCCTCGAAGACAAGCGGGCGGGCGATCGTCGGTGGTTGCTGCTGCGGCTACCAGAGATAGTCGAGTTCTGGCCCACGAGAGAGCATGCGGCTCCATCGGCACCCCTCCCGGCGCCGGTGCGCACGCGTGCAAGGCCGTCGCGCCGCCATTCCGGTATCGCCTGGGTGGCAGCACTGTTGCTGTTTTCGGCCAGTGGCGCCGGCCTTTTTGGTTGGTGGGGACAGAGGTCGCACCAACGGAACCAGGCCGATGAGCGCTTCGAAGCCGCGGAGCGGGCGATCGACGATCCCACCACAGCGGCGGTGCTGTTGCGTCAGATCCCGCCGATGTTGCGGCCCGAGGGCTGGGCGGCAGCAGCCAACTCCGCTCTGCAGTCTGCGCAGGCTGAGAAAGTGCTGCAGTTTGACGGTGCCAATGTTCAGCAGCTGTCGTTTTCGTCTGATGGCGGCATGCTGCTCATTCGCACAGACGGGGAAGTCAAGCTGCTCTCCACAGCAGAGAGCCGCGACTCGATCCGCGAGATCAAGGTCGATGACGCCGATGGTTCGGTAGTGGCTGCGGCCTTTTCACCGAGCGGTGTGAAGGTAGTCACCGTGGCACGATCCGGTCGGGTACAGGCGTGGCCTGTTGCCGGTGGCGTGCCCGAAGACATCGCCCCTGCAGTGGAGCAGGACGCTGGTGTGGTGGCGGCGTTCTCACCGCGCGCGCGGCATCTGGTTCGGGTGTGGGGAACGACCGTGCAGGTGCACGATATCGACGGGAATGTGGTCAAGACCGGTCGCCTGGACACACCCCGTTCCGGAAGTGCTCCCACGGCGTGTTGTGCCATTGTGGACGATGCCGGTGAGCGCTGGGCCGTCGGTACGGAAGAGGGACAGATCCTGCTCTACGAGCGGAGTCGCAAGCGGGCCAAGAAACTTCGACTCGAAGGCCTTCGTCGGTTCCATCTCAACCGTGGCGGCACGCACCTGCTCGCACTTGGAGAGGGCACCTTGCGCATCATCGACATGATGCGCGGTACCGGCTCCAACCGCACCCCCACGTCGGTGCGGGTGGAAGCGGCGGTGTTTTCCCCAGACGGACGACACATCGCAGTGGACTACCTCGACCGCAACACGGGAGTTCGGAACTCGCGCATGGTCTCGGTGGCCAGTCGCCGAGAGCAGCTGGAGAGCCCGGAGCTGGTCGGTCGGGCGACCGCACTGGCCGCAACCTCTGGTGGCGACGTGCTGCTGCGAGCTGCCGATGGCGTGATCAGCGAGCTCGACATCGAGACCGGGGTGCAGATCACCGAGTACCGTGGGCACCGCAGCCCGGTGCGGGAGCTTCGCCAGAGCGATGATGGCTCCTGGCTCGCCAGCTCGGCGATCGACGGCTCGGTTCGGGTCTGGCGTCGGTCAAAGGACCGGCAGTCGCTGGTTGCTCATCCGCCTCGCGAGCTGATGGCGGCCGACCCACTGGTGTTCACTCCAGATGGCAAGGGTGTGGGTGGCGTCACCCACGATGGACGCTTCGCAGTGGCGTCTCTGGAGCCGGGCGCGGAGCTGGTGGACCTCGGGGAAGCACCGGGACCCATGCAGTTGCTTCGCGTGGCAAACGGCGGCACGCGACTCGTTGCGGTGGATGCCCGCGAGATGCTGCATGTTCGTGATGGCCGAGAAGGGGGCAACTGGAGTCGTGCGTTGCCTGGTGCAGTGGTGGCGCTGTCTCCTCGCCTCGACACGCTCCTCGTGCGCGATGGTCGACGCGGAGTCGCCCACCTCGCGCTGGACCGCTCCGATCGCACACCAGAGCCGCTGCCCGTCTCTTCGGAAAACGTCTCTCGCGCAGCCTTTGATCCGGACGGACGGTTCCTGGCGCTTGGCTTCCAAGACGGTGGCGTGCGGCTCTTCGATGCCGCTTCGAGTGCCTCGATCGGCGAGCTGGATCCCCAAGATGGTCGGGTGACGGCGGTCTGTGTGTCGGCCAGCGGCCGAACGGCCGTGGTGGGGACCGCTCAGGGCGCACTGACGCTCTGGAAGCCAGAGACCGACACGATCGTGGCGCTGATGCACGATGGTCCGGTCCCACGCACCTGTCACTTCTCCGACGATGAGCAGTCGCTGGTGGTGCAGTATGGGACCGACGCCGAAGTGTGGGCGCTCGGCGGTCCCGATCCCAAGCGGCTCATCGTGGCTCCCACGCGTCGTCCGGCTGGCGGAAGCACGGCTTACATTGACTTGGAACAGCGCTCTCTCATCTCGCTCGGCGACGATGGTCGCGCGCATGGCTGGCTGCTCGATCCGGAAGACATCCATGGTCTGTTGTGGCAGGCCACGCCCACCTGCAGTCTCGCGGAGAGCGAGCCGGCCGACCTCAAGCGGTGGTGTGCGTGTGAGTCTTGCTTCGGGCGGACTCCAGATGTGTGTACCGAGCTATCGGAAGACCCGCTGACCGCCGATCTCGACCGACTGGCGAGCTGGTGCCCGGCCGTGCCGGACGAGCGCGGGTAGCCGAGGCGCTTCAAGCGGGTCGTGTGCCGTGTGCTCAAGGCGCCGGCTGGGCGTTTGTGCGCACTCGACGGCGAAGGTCGAGGATCCACCACACCGATACGATGGGTATCGTGATCGTGGTGAGGGTGATGGACAGACCGAAGAGGGCGAGAGGGACGGAGAGTGACCAAGGAAGGGTGTCGGCAACACGGAGGGTCCACACGAGTGTGTTTGCGCCCACGCTCAGCAGAGTGAAGAGCACGCCATACATGCGAAAGAAGCTCCCACGATGGGTCCGGTCGGTCAGAAAGGTCCAGGCCGCTTCATTGAGCAGCTGCTCCGCCTCGAGGGCCGCCAGGCTTGGGGGTGGGAGAGGCTGTCCGTGGTGGAAGAGCCGTCCGGAAAAGGTGCGAACCGCGAGGTAGGTCACCCAAGCTCGCCACGGCTCGTATCGACTCCCGAACATGAGCACGAGAAACACCATGTCGGAGAAGTGACGGGTCACCACGATCTTTCGTTTATTTCGGTCTTCGAGGACTCCGCTGAGGGTGTAGAGCATGTCGTGCACGAGTGAACCCGCCACGACCTGTGGTTCCATGGGGCGCAGGAACCACCACGCGATGAAGGGAACCGACGCTCCGTTGTAGAACGCTTCCTGATCGGGTGGATCCGCGGGCACGCAAAGCGGGAGGCGCTCCAACACAGTGGAAGGGAGTCGCGGGATGAATGTCTGCACCACCCGATACCGACCGCCACGCCGTTCAACCGGCTGGATGACGGGTGGTCCACGATAGCAAAGCATGGCCTCGCGGGTCTCGGCTTCGGTGAAGAGGGGACATGCCCGCGCAACGTGGGCCGCCGGCGTGGCCGAGTGGGCATCGTGGTCTTGTGAACTTCCCATGCCGGAGCATACCTGTCGGTGCGAGCAGTGCAATCCGTGGGCGTCAATGCCGGCGCGTTCAGCGCGTCTCGACGACCTGCATTGTGGTCTCGAAGCGTGCCCAGTGCGGGGAGTCGGCCTCGGGGTTGGCACCATCGAGGTCGGACCCCACGAGGACGACCACGCGGTGGGTTCCGGGGCCGATTTCCGACGTGACCGGGAGCAGGATCCGCACAGACTGTGCGCGGCCCAGCTCTGTCTCCGCGATCACCGGTGCAAGCGCACCTCCATTCTGACCCAGGTACACCCGAACCTCCGGGCTGGATGAGGTCATTGGTGCAACCGGTCGAATCACGAGGTCGGCTTCGTTGCCGACCACGTATGTGCCGAAATCGCCGGAGACTGCTCGCACAGCGGAGGTGCCGTTGCGCCACGCACCGGTGTAGTCGGGAACCGGTGCCGGGCGTTGTACCGCGATGAAGAACGTGGCGGCTGCGGCGATGAGGACCGTGGTGATGCCAAGTGCGGGTCGACGCGTGAACCGGCGGAAGCGGCGCCACGCGGTGGCGCGAGTCTTCCCATCTGCTAGTGCAGCCTCGAGACGCTGGTCCGGGTCGTGCTCGGCGGCGAGCGCCCGGTCGACATCGAGTCCATCCACGTGGGCTCCGACCCGGTCGGCCCGCAAGTGGGCATCGGACAGCGAGCGGTACTGGAGCAGCTCCTCGCCGGTGTCGAGCAAGGCCTCGAGGGTGTCGGTGTTCGACTCCGCGTCGCTGAGGAAGGTATCTGCCTGGTCGCTGTCGAGTGAGCCCGTGAGAAAGGCCCACGCGCGGTCATGCCGACCGGATGTGTTGGGGTTGGAAGACCGAGTCATCGGGTGCCTCCCTGTTGAATGAGCTGTTTCGCCGAGAGAAGATGGTCGTGGAGGGTCGCCCGCGAGATTCCCTGTCGCTCGACCACCGCGTGTGGGGACAGTCCGTCGGCGGTGATCGAGAGGTAGACTTCGCGGATGGGAGCGGGCATTTGACGGATCCGGCGCAGACGCGCCCGTGCATCAGAGAGGGTCTGCTTGGACCGCGCAGTAGAAATTCCGAGCGTCTGGGCGACCTCAGCGTGGGGAGTGCCCCGAACAGCCGCCAGAAGCATGACCTGTCGCTGTCGTTTGGGAAGCGCAAGCAGCATGCGGCGGACTTGGATCAGCTCGCTCTTTCGACTGGCCTGCTCCTCGAGCGAGGGCTCTGGGCTCTCGAGCGTGACGCTGTCCAGCTCGGCTGTGGGCCCGGCCCGCCGCTGGCCGCGAAGCTCGTCCAGCGCTCGGTAGCGTGCCTCCCGAATGGGAAGTCCGGGCAGGTTCAAGATCTTGATCAGGCCCTCACGGGCCCGGAGATACAGCTTGAGCCAGACGTCTTGGCTCATTTCTTTCGCGCGCGCATGGGCGATGGCGTGCCCGAGAAAGATGCTCAGGATGAGCACTTGATACCGGGTAATCACGATGGTCCAAGCCGCGTGATTTCCGATGCGGGCAGCCTCGACCGTGGCCGGGGCGAGCGCATCGGTCTCCCTCGAACGGGAACCGATTCCGTTCGTCGACATGGCGCAGACCGCCTCTTGGGAGTGATGAACATGGAGCATCATGCTCAGTGAACGTCGAGCCTGGGAGAAGGTATCGGTCTGTGGTTTCCAAATCCAAGAAATTTCTGGACTGGTGAAGGACGCAGTGGCGTCGTCACCGCCGGCGCTTGGATGTTCCTTTACGGGTGCCTACGAAGAAGTTCATTCCAGCGACTGCAGCGACATCGGTGGCAACGAAGCGACTCGAGCCTTCGAGTCCGTCTTGTTCGAAGCGTCCGCCGATGGATCGAGTGGCTTCGACGCCTGCATGCAGTGACACGCGAGGGGCCGCGAACCAGTGCAGGCTTCCGCCGGCCCCCACGAATGGTCCTCGAGCGACTGCGGCACCATCAAAGCTGGTGCGCTCCAGACCCATCATGGCGGTAGCAGCAAAGTGTATGGGGGCGGTCAATGGGAGGTAGTGCGTGTAGGTGCCGGCCACGCGCGCATGACCCTGTTGGGCATCTGAGACTCCGTCACTGACGGTGACTCGCGAGAGCTCGACGCGTCCGCCGACCTCGGAGCGAGCGCGGACCTGGTAGCCAAGGCTCATGGCCACGCCGCCGGCCCCCGGACCGGCCTGCACACTTCGGTGTTGGTGTTCGGTTTCTTCCACCCGCAGGGCTTCGCGACTCAGCATACCGGTCTGCACCTGCAGGTGGGCTTGATCACGCTTGGGCGCGGCGGTGGCGGTGGCATGGGTCAGAGCAGCAGCAAGCAACAGGTTCAACATGGGACCCTCCGTGGTCTGTTGCAGCGTCAACGGAGAGCAT
Organism: uncultured Pseudomonadota bacterium; assembly: GCA_913044235.1. GTDB lineage: Bacteria > Myxococcota_A > UBA796 > UBA796 > UBA2385 > CAJWOS01. The sequence goes on along the minus strand of CAJWOS010000004.1, from coordinate 2,507 downwards.
CGAGATCTCTTCAATGTTTGGGCAAAATTGATCGAAAAGCTGCGAAAGTAGCAGCCCAAACGGGTGACCGCGTTCGCGATCAGGATTTTTGGATCGTTCCAGCCACGATCGCGAGACGGGCCAGCTCGTGTTCGATCGCACTCAGCTCGTCTTGGAGTGCAGTGAGCGCTGGCGGTCGGGCGCCGTTTCGTTGGGCGCGGGCCAGGGCCTGGGCCACCCGGGAGAGCTCAGAACCCAGAAAGCGCCGTAGCTGTGGGTCGGCTCGCGCCCGGAGGAAGGGACCGAAGCGGTGGTCGAGCTCGCTCCAGGGTGCGTCGGGCTGGCCGGGGGTCCAGGCGAGGGTGGGATACCAGCGGCCGGCGTGCTCGACGAGTTGCTCGTGGGACAGCCTCAGTCCGGCCGCCCGGAGCTGCTCTCGGACCCTCGCCACCTCGGTGTTGGGCTGGACGATCACTCGGTCGAGGCGCTCGATGACCTGTGGTGCGGCGGTGATCAGATCGATGATCCGCCGTCCCCCCATGCCTGCGATGATCACGGTCGTGACTTCGTCAGGAGCGATAACGGTGAGCCCGCTCCCCAGGCGCAGGTCAATCCGATCGCTGAGGTGATGGGACTCGACGCGACGGCGCGCACCATCCAGAGGCTGTTCGCGAAGGTCGGAAGCGATCGCAGTCTTGGCCCGCCGGGTGTGGACGAGATGAATCGGCAACCATCCATGGTCGGTTCCGATGTCGGCCACTCTCGCACCCAACGGAACGAGCTCGGCGACCGCGACCAGACGGGGCGACAGCGGCTGCTCCGGAGGGCGCCCGGGTCGAGTGAGTGCTCGCCCCGCGGCGAGGAGGCGTTTGGTGAGCGAAGACATGGATGCGGCATAGCCCAGTGCTTGGCGCTGGGGACAGCGGCAGCGCTTTCGTGAAGTCAGCCAAGCACCGATGACCCGAAGCATTCATGAACGTGGTGTTGCAGTCCTGAACAGTAGATTTCCAGTGGACAATTTTTACAAGTGGACGCGCCGATTCGAGAACGTGTTCTATTGGGTGGTTGTCGTGAACAAATATGCCGATGTGCAGCGGATCACGACATAGTCGTCGCAAAAAATCTCTCGTCGATTGTCCATGATTCGAAGTAGTCTTGGGTGTAGCGGAGGTGCGAAGCAATTTACGCACCTGACGCAAGCCAACACCAGACCCCGCCTTCTGTCTGGAGCCGTCATGACCCCCACCGTCTTCTTCGCGATTGCTACCGCCGGGTGGACCGTCTCCAACGAGGCGGATGGATGCACCTACTACAAGGGTGCACCGGAAGGCGACATCACGCCCATTCGGGTGGAGTGTGACTGGACCGACGTAGACGCGGGCAAGATGCATCGGCTGCTGGCCCGACCCGGCAACCACGACGGTGTCTTTGGCGGCTTGTCGGAAGCCGATGTCGTGGCAGAGCAGGGCGCGCTCTCACGGGTCTACCAGCGCTTTGCAGCCCGCGGAATGTCCGACCGTGAGGTGGTGGTGGAGTACAGCACCTCCAGTGTGGATGGCGGCAAGCGCTATCGCTGGCGCAAGGCCAAAGACCAGTCCGACCTGCGGGGGGACGCAGTGGAGGTTCCGGCGACCTCGGGCCTGTGGGAAGTCACCGAAGAGGGTGAGCATGTTCGCCTCACCTATGAGCTCCGCATGAAGGTCGGCGGCATGGTGCCGAGCTTTGCGATGAAGTGGTTTCAGACGGGCGCCATCCAGAACACCATCAACGAGCTCAAGGCGCGCGTGCTCAAGGACTGACACCATCAGGGTCGGTCCAAGCCTGGAACACGAGTGTGTCTGCCACGGATGGGAGCAGACGTGCTGTGGTCGAGTTTGTGTGGTCGACGGCGCCCGTCGTTCGGGCGACTCGAAGATGGGTTCCTGCAGACAGCGGGATGGTGTCGGCCCATGAGATGGCGGGATCGACGATCATAGCGTGGGGCATCCGGGCCTGAATCAGCGATGCAAGGGCGATGTAGTGGGTGCAGGCCAGCACCACGGTATCGGCGGCCCGCCCGGGAGCGAGAATCCGATCGAGTGCCTGCGCGGTGGCGGGGTGGTGGATGTGTCCGGCTTCCACCGCGGCACTGAGCGGCTGGGCGATGCGCTGAATCACAGTGCCGTGGTGTTGCAGGGCGCGACGCCAGGCGCCGGAACGAATGGTTCGAATGCCACCGAGAACCAGGATGGTGCCGCCGAGGGGCACCGCCTCGGGGCGCACCACGCCCTCCACATCGGGCAGATCGAGCTCGGGCAGCACGGTGCTTGCGGAGTGGCAGGCCACGAGGATGGGGCCAGCACCCAGCTCCCGCAGGCGCGCCACGCTGTCCCGCACGGAAGCGCAGAGCTGGGGTCGACTCTGGCGTCCATACGGAACGTTGCCGGCGTCGGAAAGGACCGCGAGATCGAGGGTGGGTTCTCGCGCCAGCATGCGCTCGACGGCGAACAGGCCGTCGATCAGGCGCACCGCCTCCAGGGCCTTGGGGT